>CAYWOV010000060.1:0-9458 GCA_964459965.1 uncultured Planctomycetaceae bacterium
GCCTTCAACGCGGGAGTTTCCTTGTCGATGCATTGCAAGCGCGCTTGTAGTGATGTTCTCCGCGACAGGGTCAGCGAAGCCGGTTCCTCCTTGGGAGCATCTGCGCCGAGTTGCCTTCGTAGATCGCGGCTATCGGTCTGAGCCGCCAGCAGCAATTCTCGAATCTCTTTGCGACGGTTTGCGCGACGATTTGGCTCCTTCTCAAGTGCTACTTGCCTCTTTAGAAGAGGTTCCAGCGAGGTGCGCGCTTCGAGAAGCTGACTTTCCAGAGCGCCGACGGTCGCGCCGTCCGGATGTTTTACCGGTCCGGCCGCCTCCAGCATTTCCGTTCTTTCGCGAAGGCGTTTCTGTTCCGACTTTGCATCAGCGGCAGCTTGAAACGCCTTCGCGCTACTGCTCTTCGATTCCTCTTCCTGCCTGGCAAAACTCTCGGCCGCGGCCAGAGCGTCAGCCGCCTGCCGATAAAAATCGAGGACCTTGGTCCGGGTCGCGTCATCGAGGTCTTTGGACTGAGTTGCGTCCTTCCGGCGGGCTGCAACGATATCGGCAGTGACGGCTTCGGTCTTCGATGCGGCCGGTGCTGGCGTCGTCCCGCTTTGCGCCAAAACCGGCGCGGCGCAGCAAAGGAGCCATGCGGCAGATATTCCTGCGGCGATAATTCGCGGCGCACGCCGCATGAGCGGCCGCACATCCCTGTGGGTTTTCACGTGGCGTTCCTTCGCCTCGTTTGCGAGTTGCGCTGAGTTCAACTCTCTACGCGTCCGGACGCGCCGGAAGCGAGCGTTATGCTCGAGCACGACTCACGGCTGACCCCCTGCTTAGGCGGCGGAGTGTAACCGCCCTGCCCTTTCGAGGTCAACGCTTTGAGAATTGGAAGCTGCGGCGGGCTTTTTTGCGGCCGTACTTCTTGCGTTCGACCATTCGGCCGTCGCGCGTGAGTAACCCGCCTTCGCTCAGCCGGGGGTGCAAACCAGGGTCCATCGCCTGCAAGGCCCGGGCAATCCCCAGAACGATCGCGCCCACCTGCCCTGTCGTGCCGCCTCCCTGAGTGCGCACCCAGATGTCGACTTTCCCGAGCATTTCGGTGACCAACAATGGCCCCTCAACCAGGGCCCGATTGCGCTCGACTCGAAAATAGTCTTCGAGCGTCCGGTTGTTGATCGTCAACTTGCCACTGCCGCGCTGAATTCGAACGCGCGCCACGGCCGTTTTACGACGACCGGTTCCCATCGCCGCACCGAAGCGATCGATGCGTCCGCGCACGCGCGGGGCCGACTTTGGCTCCGCAATCTCTTCCGCCGGCGCGCCGCTTCCCAAGGTTAATTCGGGAGCAGCGTTCCCGGTTGCTTCGTCACTGCTCACTGGCTTTTCGGCCGTTTCGGTGATCGTGCTGGCGTGGCTATCCATGAAGTTTTCTTCTGAATCGCGTGTTCTAAACGATTAATTTGATTCGTGCCGAGATTCGGCTACGGGAGCAAATGCGCCGGGAACTGTTGCGGCTGCTGTGATTGATGCGGGTGCTCTGTCCCCGGGTAAACCTTTAGTTTGGTGAGCATGTGCTGGCCGAGGATATTCTTGGGCAACATCCGGCGAACGGCTTCTGTGATAATACGTTCGGGATGGCGTGCCAACATGTCGCGACCGGAAACAAAACGGCGGCCGCTCGGGTAACCGGTGTACCGCTCGTAGATTTTTTTTGCCATCTTCACGGTGAAGCTGGGATGCTCTTCATGTGCCAGTGACTTGCCGCTGAATCGCACTTTTTTGGCGTTCAACACGATAATGAAATCGCCACAATTGACGTGCGGTGTATAGTCGGGTTTGTGTTTTCCCATCAGCACGGTCGCCAGACGGGTGGCCAATCGGCCAACGAGTTGGGAGTCGGCGTCCACGACGAACCACGTTGGCGCGACATCTTCCTTCCGCACCAGCGTTGTCGTGTGGGTCGGATTTCGACTAGACCCTGTGGGTTTCATCATTGCAAAACCAAGCCTGTAAACGCTTTGCTCGAATGCCGGTCGCCAAGGGGGGCCGCCTGCGCAGACTAGCGGCCGTGCCGCCTTCCACTACGGGAATCGGCAAGATTAACGACTTCCGGAAAGCGGTTCAACGGTAAGCGACGGGAAATCCGCGGCGACCTTTCCCGAAACGCTGAAATCACGCTTTCGCGTCATCAAAGGTATTGGAAAATGCTCATCTGCATCGAAGTCGCGGTGGTCTGCAGCGTGGCTTGCAGTGAAGTTTGCAATTGCGTGAGCTGAGTGAGTGCCGAGGCCATGTTCACGTTCATTTGGGCGGAGATGGCAGACTGCACGTTCGTTTGCTGAGTGGAAAGTTGGGTCTGGACCTGGCTGAGCATTTGTTCCCGCGAGCCGAGGTCGCTTTGGACGACGCCGACGCGGTTTAGCTCCTGTTGCAGGAGAGGCTGCAGCCGCGTCAGCTCAGCATTGTTGCTCGTATTGAGGGCGGTTTGGAGTTGGGTCAGCAGATTGAAAACGCCGTTAGCCTGGATCGGATTGACATCCGTCCCCACCAGCGGCTGTGTCGGGTCGGTGCTCGATTGTGTGCCGGCAATTCCAAGTCCCGTCGAGATGTCGTTCGTCTCGACCGTCAGCGGCCCCGTGCTCGAGCCATCGTTGTCTGTGATCGAAATGCCGTTGCCGACCGAGTTCAAAGATGCCGTCAGCACTCCCGGCTGGACGGCGTTGATATCGTTCAGCACATCCTGCACCGTTGTCGCCCCGGCTAGGTTGACGTTCACTGAGGAGCCGTCTCGCAGGTCGATCGTGATTTGAGGCGTGACCGGGTTTCCATTCGAGTCGGTCGTGCTGAGCGGTACTCCCTGCCCCGAGTTCAAGCTGCTCAACAGCGTCGAACCGGTCATTGTGCGGATGCCTAGATCGGTGGCGGTGGTGCCGCCGTTTTCTCCGATGCTAAAGTTGACTCCGCTCAGGCGCGTCGAAATGGCCAGTCCATTTCCCGCCGCGTTGATGCCCACATCCAAGTTAGGGTCAGCGGCGGTCAGGGTGTTGAAAACATCCTGGACGGTCACGTCTTGGGAAATATTGACCGTGGACTGTGTCGTGCCGTCGCTGATCACGATCCCGTCCGCTGTGTCGACCCCCGCTCCGCCGTTGAGTGCGGAGAGCGGCGTTTCGAGTGTGAGCTGCGGATTGAGGTTACTGCCAGTGATGGACGCGGCTGCCCCGCTGGCAATCCCCAGGTCGGCCGCGGTTTGTCCGCCGCCAACATCAGAAACGGCCACGGTCCCAGCGGAAGGTGTGATTTGGAGCGAGTCCTGCGGTACGCCGGAGACGACACCGACCGTTAGCGTGCCGGGGGGAAAAGCGTTTTCGATGAGCTGCTGGACGTCGCCGATCGTCGCAGCGTGCGACAAGTCGACCGTTTCAGTCACCGGCGTCCCGTTGTTGACCGTGACTTGGATCGAGCCGAGGGAGACACCGCGCCCATCGTTGAGATCGGAGAGATTCGTTTGAAGCGTGAGGGCCGGGTTGACGTTGGAGCCGACCGGGGTCGAGATCGCGCCGAAGGCGGTAATTCCGTCGATGTTATTCGGCGTAGTAAGTCCCGAAGCGACATTCGAGTTGATACTGGATTGATCCCCGTTGTAGCGGATGGCCCCTGTGCCAAGAACCTGGAACGGAGCAGTTTGAGTGTCGCTCCCGCCGAACAGATTTTGCCCTTGAAATGTGGAATTGGCCGTATTGACGAGACCTTGGATGATGGAACTGACCTGGCTGGCGAGGGCCTGGTTGTCAGTCGCCGTGCTCGTTGTGCCGAGTCCGCTCAAAAGGAGCGAGTTGGCCTGGCTGATGGACGTCGAGACGTTCTGCAGCGCCGTGTCGGTACTTTGCAAGAGCGATTGATCGGTTGTGAGATTGCTCTGGTATTGGGTCTGACTGGCCAGCTGCTGTTGCAATGGCAAAACGAGGGCGGTGGCGGTCGGATTCTGTCCCGGCGTGAAAAGCTGCTGGCCGGTCTCGATCTGTTGTTCGACCGTGTTGAGTTGGTCCTCGACCGAGTTGATGTTGTTGACCGACTGCGACACCAGCAGGCTGTTGGGTATCCGGCCGGACGAAATCGGAATAACAGTCATGGTTGGGGTCCCCCGTCCACTTACATGTTCATCAGCGTTTGAAACAATTGATCGACCGTGGTGACCATCTTGGCCGAAGCCTGATATGACTGTTGGTATTGCATGATCTGAATCGCCTCTTCATCGAGACTCACACCTGACATTTGTTGCTGCTGCGCCGTGAGCGACTGGCTGTAATCGTTCAGGCTGCTGGACATCGCCGTCTCTGCAGAAGCTTTATTGCCGATATCGGTGACGATTGAGTTGTAATAGCCATTCAGGCTTTGGCCGTTGAGTGCACTGACCGGGTTTGAAGCGAATTGCGACAGCGCGAGCGCATTGCTGCCATCTGATGGGCCGCCTCCCTGGGCAGTGGCGAAGAGCTGGGGATTTTGTGTCACTGCGGAATTGACGCCGATATTCGTCGAATCGCTTCCCGTAAAAAACGTGTTGATCCCTAGGTCGGCAAGCGTATTGCTCGAATCGTTCGCAAATTGAATCTGGTAGTTGGACGCCGCGTTAATCTGTAAATAGCCGTCCGGCGTCACAGAGGCCGACACATTTGCGACTCCATTGAGATCGCTCGCCAGGCTGTCCAGCGTCGTGTCGTTTCCTGTGCCGTTCAGGTTAACGTCGATTGTCGACGTTGTGGTTTGGCCCGTGCTCTGGTTGGTCACTTCAACCTGAAACGTTCCGTTCTGGGGCGTGAATGCCAGCCCGGCCTGGTTTAGCGCGGCTGTCGGATCGCTCACGGAATTCGCAGACGTGACCGAACTGAATGCCGCGGTCCCCTGGCCCGAAGCGTAAGTCTGGTTGAATTGCGAAATCAAGTTCGACGTCAAGCTGTCCAGGTTTTGCTCAAAACCGCCCAGAACTGTGTCGCGTCCCTGCATTGCGGCGATCAGCTCGCCCGACCCGCTCGAGCTCGCGTTAAGCTGCTCGCCCGAGACTGACAACTGAATGTTCACGGTCCCCAGATCCTCGCTGCTGCTGGGAACTGTCTCCAACTGTTGAGTCTGGCTGCCCATGACCAGATAGTTAGAGCCGGTAAAAACGTTGACGCTTCCGTCGCTGTTCGTGGTGTATGTGACGGGAAGAATCTGCGAGAGCTGGTTGAGATCCTGGTAGCGCTGATCCAGCAGCGAACCCGCCTGGCTCTGTGACGCGCCGGCCGATTCCATCTGCGTGATCTGGGGGTTCAATTGGGCGATTTGTGTAATGAGCGAGTTTGCTTGCGTGGCAAGCTGCTCCACATTCACGTTCGCCTGCTGACGCTGCTCGTCGATCGACGAGCGCAGCGAAGTGACCGAGTTTGCGAGTTGGGTCCCCGCGTCGACTGCCTCGGCGGCGAGCGACGACGAGTTCGGTTGGTTGGCCAAACTGCTGAGCGCTGCGGAAAAACTGCTCAGCTGGCTCGACAGGCTGTTGTCGCCCAAGGCCTGAAGTTGCTGTTGCAGACTTGTGTAGACCGTGTTGAGCTGATTGGACGCGCTATAGTTTGAGTTGGCCAAGAGGATTTCGCCCTGCAGATATTGGCTGACCTGCTGCGTCACGCCGGTCGCATCGACGCCCGACCCCAAGATCAGAGTGCCCGCCTGATAGCTGGGGGCCGTGGTGAGGTTGAGTTGTTCCTGGATATAGCCGGGCGTATTTGCATTCGCAATGTTCTGGCCGGCCACTTGAATGCCGGTCGAGAACACTTCGAGAGCGTTGGATGCAATTCCGAGCGCCCCGCTGAGTCCCATGGTTTGGAAATCCTTTTCCTATTGCCCCTGCGCGGCGTCAGGCCGACGCATCGAGGATCGACCCGCCGAACGAAATCTCATTGCCGGGACCGGCAAAATACACGGGCGCTTTGCGCCCACCGTTAGCGATCAAGTCGAGAACGTCGCCAAAGAGTCGCAGTGATTGTTTTGAAACGATCCACAACACCCAGCTTTCACGTCTGTTGGCCTCGACAAGGCGCCGCGTCCTTTCGAACAACCCTAACAGGCGACTACGAGTCGGATCGGCAAACGACTGAACGAGCTTCTCGAGTGAATCAGTCGGTGCCACCATCGGATTCACTCGCTGTAAAATCTGATGACGATGGCGCAGACGCGCCTTGAGATCAGTGGCGACGCGCTCTTCCTGCCGCGTGAGGCGGTCGATTTCCGCCGCGCTTGCCTTTCGGACGGCCTCCCGCTTTGCCCGATAGACGACCGCAAGCTCCTCCTGAAGCGCGACGATCGCGACCAAGAGCTGCTCGATTTCATCCGCGAGATCTGCTTCCAAGGGCATTGCATGGTCCGCCACGGGCCGGGATCTACCGCACTTCATATAATCGGTAGATTCGCCGGTGGCTCTTCTGCCCTATTTTTCCGGCCCTGCCGGAAATCTCTGCGCCGCCTTTCTATTCCCCCCTACCCCCTTGGTCATAACGCGTTCCGAAGCTGCCGAATCTCGGCTGGACGCGACAAGGCCCGAATCGCGCACGCGGGCGGCACGCCTCGAGGCTGAGCGGAGCGAACGGATTCCGGCCGCCCGAACGCGAAGACACGCCAAGACGTCAACGATTGCCGGTTCGGGTCAAGAAGCCCTGAAAGAGCGGATCGGAGATCTGACTGCCCTTGTTGCGAGCCATATTCTCCGCGACTTGTTGGTCCATTTGGCCCTGGAAAATCTCCTCCGCATGACCGCCATACATATAGGCCGGCTTGTTGTGCATTTTGCGGAGCGATTTCAGCATCTCTTTGTAGAAGGTGCCGGCAGCAAAATCCTGAAACGTGGACTTCAACTTTTCCTTGGACGCTGGAGATTCGTTCAACAACTGCGAGCCCGCGGCTTCACGCGCGTCGGCGGCAGAGTGAGCGCTATTCATCGCGGTTTGAACCGGTGAAATCGTCGAGGGCATCGCGGTTCTCCGTAGCGAGTTATCCCGAGGCGGGCGTATTCAGGCAGGGGTCGGCGGCGGTGTGGTCCTGGCAGAACGATCGAGAGCTGAATCAGTGTTCCTCGTAGACGGCGTGCAGGTTTCCAGAGTAATACAGTTCGCGAATGATGCTGATCACGTCGTCATTGGGCACCTTGAGTTCTTTCAGCCCTTTCAGCAGTTCGTCGAGCTGCTGCGGATTATCCTGGCCTTGAGAGTTGATCGTGGCAAAGGGTGCGGGTTCCCCCGTCGTGCCTGCGACTTCCACCTTGAGGTTCTTCTGCGAAATGACGACCGGACTGATCTGCACATCGCCGTGAATGACGACGGTTTTCGACTTGGTGTTGATCGAAACGCGAGCCTCTGTTTGCGGGCTCATCACGTCGATTTTCAACAGCCAGGCTAGGAACGCAACGGGGTCGTCTCGATATAGCTCGGGCACGAGCACTTCGATTCGATCCGGACCGAGAGCGGTCGCCGGCTTCGTATGCAACACCGGATAAACGTCATTGTTGATCTGTTCGGCAATGTGCCAGGCGACGCCGAACGTGGCGTGTGCCGGATCGATCACCAGCGTCACTTTGTTGCCGTGGGCTCGGTCAATAAAGCTGGTGCGAAAGTCGCGCTCCAGGACGATGCCGCCGGGGACTCGGGCCGACGTCAGCACGTCGGGATCTTCAATTACGAGTGGACCGGAAGCCAGGCCGACAACCGCTGTGTCGCGGACGTTGGGGCCCCGGACCGGTGAGATCAGCAGGCGGCCGCCCTTCAAGCTTTTGGCGCCGAACGTGGAGGTCACATAGCAATCCAGGCGCTGGCCGCGGCTGGCTCCCTCCTTGGGAATCGTCGCCGAGATGGCGACCATCGCCACGTTTGTGGCGTCGGACAAGTCCTTCGTGCTTTCAACTGGATTGTTGAGATAGCGAAGCGTTGAAGCCAGAGCCCGCATGGCTGGTGCGTTCTTACCGCCGTCCCCGGTCCGGCTCAGCCCGACCACGAGGCCGATCCCGACAACGGGCATTTCCTTCTGCCCGTAGACCGTGCAAATGTTGCCAACCTGCGTTCGTCCGTGCGCGTTCGGCGGCGAGACAGACACGAAAACGGCCGCCAGCGCTACGCCGGACAGAAACTTATGTTTGAATCGCATGTTGAAGCCGCCTCTGCTGTCCTTGGGCCTCAGAACGGTCCAAGCCAGTCATACAAATGGACAAACCAGGCCCGTTTCGTCGAGTCATGCAGTTTGCCGTGTTGCACCTTTGAGATCTGCAGTTCTGCGATACGCTCACTCAAGGCGCTGTTATCCGGCGAGATATCCTGGGGCCGGATTTTTCCCGTCAACGTGTATTCCCACAGATCCTTGTTGTCGGTAATCGATTTACGCGCTTCGAGGACGAGGACGCCATTGGGCAGCACGTCGACGACTGTTGCCGCGATGCGGTAAGTGATCGTTTCGGTTTCCGTCACTTGTCCTGTCGATTGGAGCTGGCTTTGCAGCGAACCGTTGACCTCGGGTGAATTCTCTGCAGCGTTGTCGAGGTTACCCTGACTGTTGATTCGAATGAATTGGGCCAGCTGCGCCGTGTATTGGCCGTTGCGTTGCCGGTTATACACCGACTTTGCATTCGTCGACGCGTTCTCTTTCACGGTGACGGTGATGATGTCGTGCACTTTGATCTCGTGCGGCTTCGGCGCGTCGATGTACGACCAGGCGAAGTCGGCCATCACGAGCGGCGGTTGCGGCGCGTAGAAATCCGGCACATTCTCGAGTGGCGGAGGCCCGCCGATCATGGGCGGCGCCCCGGACGGCGGCAAGAGCGGCTCGACGCTCCGATCGGCGCCCCGCACATCCGGCACAAGAAAGGTCAACAAAGCGGCCGTCAAAAGCAAAACCCTCATTTCCAAGTCCCCCCTAACCAATTCGGATCATCGTTCCTCAACAGAGTTCGCTGGCGATACGGAGCTGGCAGTTGGTAGCGGCAGTTTCACCGTCTGGACCTGCGGACGATTGTCGGTGTTACTCCTTCGGCTCGTCGCCTCATTGCCGAGATTGCCGCCATCGTCCTCGCGTGTCGCCGATTTCGTCCCATCGGCACTGAGGATTTCCGCTTCGTGAACGTCCGTCACGCGTGCGGCCAATTGATCGCGTCCGGTGAGCTTGACGAGCGTGATCACGTCGCCCAAACCGCCGTCGCCTTTCGCCTTGAATTGGCCCGTAATGCGGATGCTGCCGCTCTTCCAAATTCCCGTGACAATGTCATTCGCGCGCACCAGCGGAACATTGCGAATATCGTCCGGGTGAATGGGGCTGTCCGGGTGAAGTGTCTTTTTTGCCTCCTTGTCGACGATCGCATCGAGGCGCGTTAAGACGCCGGTCGTGCTGTCGACCGGACGCCACTCCAGGTCGGATTCGTGGATCACGTCGCCGCTCGAGACGGAGTGCGAGAGAACGGG
>CAYWOV010000061.1:0-7263 GCA_964459965.1 uncultured Planctomycetaceae bacterium
GGCCCCTGTGGGTCAATTTCCGGTCGCCGCTCGTGTGGGACTTCTTCGCCATCGGAACCTACTTCCTGATCTCCCTCACGTTTTGGTACGTGGGCCTGATTCCGGACGCGGCCACGCTGCGCGACCGCCTGCGGCCCGGCTGGTATCGCCGCGCGATGAGTCTGTTGAGCCTGGGCTGGAACGGTTCGTACCGGACATGGCGGCGCTACGAAATCGTTTACCTGCTGCTGGCCGGGCTGGCCACGCCTCTGGTCGTGTCCGTGCACTCCGTTGTCAGCATGGACTTTGCTGCCGCGGTCCTGCCGGGCTGGCATTCCACCATTTTCCCGCCGTACTTCGTCGCCGGCGCGATTTTCTCTGGCATGGCGATGGTGCTGACGTTGATGCTGGTGGTTCGCAAGGTTATGCATCTGGAAGATTACATCACGCCCCGCCACGTGGATGCGATGGCCAAGCTGGTGCTGACGACCAGTTGCCTGGTGGGGCTCTCTTACATGATCGAGTTCTTTACGGCTCTCTACATCGGCAACCAGTACGAGTCGTTCACGTTCCTCAATCGGGCCCTGGGCCCTTTGGCGTGGGGTTTTGCGATCATGGTTGCTTGCAACGTCCTCATCCCCCAACTGTTCTGGTTTCGACGTGTACGCCACGAATTGTTGGCCGTCTTCGTCATTTGCATTCTGGTGAACGTCGGCATGTGGATGGAACGATTCATCATCATAGTCACGTCCTTGGAGCGCGATTTTCTCCCGTCGACCTGGAGCAGTTACTTTCCAACGCTGATCGAGCTGGCCACGTTCGCCGGAAGTTTCGGCCTGTTTTTCACCTGTTTTCTAATCTTCTGCCGTGTCTTGCCGGTGGTCGCGATGGCAGAAGTCAAGGGAGTCTTGCCACGCAAGCACAAGTGATTTCTCCGCCTCCCGGTGCAAGCGGGAGCGCCACGATAGGCCGCCGGCAAATCCTCGCGAGTTTCGCGCACGAGGAGGATTTGATCGCGGCGGTGCGCGCGGTTCAGGATCGCGGCTGGGACATTGCGGACGTGTACGCCCCCTATGCCGTGCACGGCCTTGAAGAAGCGTTAGCCTGGCCCCGCTCGCGGCTCCCGGTGGCCTGTTTCCTGGGCGGGGTCACTGGGGTCGGATTCGCTCTGTGGCTCCAGTTTTGGACCACGGCTTGGAATTGGCCGATCAACGTTGGAGGGCGTCCTTGGAACTCCCTGCCGGCCTTCGTTCCAGTCGCCTTTGAATGCATGGTTCTGTTGGCGGGATTCAGTCTCGTGTTCGCCCTTTTCTTTCGCTGCGGCCTTTACCCCGGCAAAGAGGCCCGGCTATCTCTACCCGGTGCGACCGACGATCACTTTGTGCTGGTCCTCCACGAGCCGAGTCCCGCCGACAGCGCCGACGCAGTCTTGCAGGAATGCGGCGCCACCGTCACTCACGAGCGAAGCGAGGAGGAGCAGACGTGAGGGGCCGAACGTGGGGCAACTTGCTGCTCTTGCTGGCCTTCGTGGCGACGGCCGCGCTTTGCTGGTTCGTCCCGGAGAGAGACGTGAGCCAGCCCAACTACGATTTCCTGCCCGAAGCGCAGATGGTCTACTCACCGGCGTACGATACGTTCTCACCGAATCCAAACTTTCCGGACGGCTCGACGCTCCGCCGGCCTCCGGCCGGTACGATCGCCCACGGTCATTTGCCGCTGCATTATCAGCCTACGCTGCAAGACGCAGTGCGGGCCGGCCGGGAGCTGCGTAACCCCTTCTCCGAATCCGATACGTTTCGTCGAGAGCGGGGAGGGTTCGTGTTCGCGCAGTATTGTCAGGTCTGTCATGGTCCGCTGGGACAGGGGAATGGTCCGGTCACGCAACGAGGATTTCCGCCGCCCGCGTCGCTGCTGGCGGACCGGGCCGTCCAGATGAAGGACGGCCAAATGTTCCACGTGCTGACTTACGGCCAAGGGAATATGCCCGCATTCAGCACTACGCTTTCGGCTGAAGATCGCTGGAGCGCCATTTTGCACGTCCGCCTGCTCCAGGGGCCTTACACTCCGGGCTCGGCTCCGACCCGTTCTCAGCAAGTCGCCAAGCTGTTTGGAGAAAACTGCGCGGCCTGCCACGGAGCAGACGGAACCGGCAACAACATTCGGCACGTGTTGCCCCTCATTCCGGATTTCACGAGCCTGGCCTGGCAAATGTCTCAAACGGAATTCGCGATCGTCAATCAAATCGATTATGGCTCGCATCCTCTGATGCCGTCCTTTCGTTATAAGCTCCCCACCGACGACATTCTCAAGTTGGCCGTCTATGTGCGTTCCTTTGCCGGCCATCCGGGGAGCGTCCAAACGACGCTTTCTCCCGGTGCGTCGTCCCACATCACGGCGGCCAACGTGTATGGCACGTTTTGCTTCGCCTGTCACGATACCAACGGCAAAGGCAATCCGACAATTCGCGCGTCGATGCCGGAACTTCCCAACTTCACTTCGGCCGCCTGGCAAAAATCGCGGACCGATGCCGATCTTTCCCATTCCATTTTGCAAGGCAAGGGAAAGTTCATGCTGCCGATGACGGACAAGCTGGGTTCAGTCGATGTCAAACAGATGGTGGCCCTGGTCAGGGGCTTTAAGGGAGGAAAACAGATCATTCCCTTACAAGCCCCGAAGGCTCCCGGCCCCCCCGCACCACTCGTCGTGACAGCCCCGACAGAAATTCTTTCGACTCCGGGAAGTGCGCGAGCCATGGTTGAGGAGCCCCTTGTGGCGCCTTCCGGCGATCTCGCGGCTCGAATTCGCGTCGGGGCGAACATTTTCCAACAGTACTGCATTGTTTGTCACGGACCAGACGGGACGGGTTCGATCATGCGGCCCAGGATGCCGCCGATCCCGGACTTCACGAGTGCGGTCTTTCAAAACAGTCATTCGGACGCCCGGATCCAGATCAGCATCCTCGACGGCAAGGGGACCTTGATGCCGGCGAATCGCGGCCGTGTGACCGAAGAACAGGCTGCCGACTTGATGGTCTACTTGCGGGCTTTCGGTCCGAAGACAACCACCGCGGCGCGTGTTCAGCCTTCGGACACACAGTTCGACAAAGAATTTCACCGGCTCGAAAACCAGTGGGATGCGCTCGAAAACCAATTGCAAAAGAAATGAACGCTCCGGAAGCTCCTGCCTGCGCGGGCGCCCAGCAGTCGTCAGGTCACGGGACAAGCAGGAACTGAGTCACCCGAGCGAAAGGGTCGCCGATGACGGCGTATGAGGGGACCGACCGTTTACCGACGCGGGCGCCGCAGGCGTTCTGGATCCTGGCACTCCTGGGAGGCCTTTCGCTCGGAGCAGGCTTGTTTCTGCAGCCCCAGCACACCTGGGTCGATCTTTTCGTCGTCAGCAATTACCTGATTGGCCTGGGATTGAGCGGATTGCTCCTGATCGCACTGCACTACGTGACGGGCGCTCGCTGGAGTTTGCCATTGCGACGCGTCTACGAAGCCATGACCGCGATTCTGCCTCTGGCTGCAATTGGTTTGGTTGCCGTCTTGTTATTCCGGCCCAGCCTGTATTCGTGGGCCGTATCGCCTGCACCGATCGGCTCCGAGTCGCCGCTGCGGCATCTTTGGTTGAACCGGCCCTTCTTTCTTGTGCGTTCGCTGGTTTACCTCGGCCTGTGGCTCGCCTTTGCGGCAGCCGTCGTGCGTAATTCCCGACGCCAGGACACACAAAACGACGCGGCGCCAACGGTCAGGAATATCCGCCTCTCGGCTATGTTCTTGGTCGTTTTTGGCGTCACTGTCTGGCTGGCCAGTTATGACTGGATCATGTCTCTCGATCCGGAGTGGGCCAGTACGGTTTTTGGGGTCTATAGCTTTTCGAGTCTGTTTCTAAGCGGCCTGGCTGCCTGCATTCTGTTGGTCATTTGGTTACGGCGAAACAGCTCTCTCCAGTCCGTCCTCACCGAGGATCACTTGCACGATCTCGGTACGCTCTTATTCGCTTTCAGCAGCTTTTGGATGTATTGCTGGTTTTGTCAGTACATGCTGATCTGGTACGTAAACTTTCCCGACGAGACGATTTACCTTCGACAGCGCCAGCAAGGAATCTGGCAGGGCTTTCTGTTTCTTGATCTCGCACTCAACTGGGCAGTCCCCTTTCTCGTGCTTTTGTTCCGTTCGGCCAAGCGAAGTCCTCGGATCTTGGGAATCGTTGCTCTCATCGTCCTGGCCGGACGCTGGGTCGATCTGTTCGTCATGGCCTTTCCGTCGCAGTCGACGATCGCACCAACCATTGGGCTGATCGAAGCGGGCGTGGTTTTCGGCACGGCGGGACTCTTTGTCATCATTGTCTTTCGGGCGCTCGGCAAAGCCGCGCTCATCCCGCGCCGCGAGCCGGTCGTCCTCGATCAGCAATGACCGTCGATGACGCAATTTGCCCAAGCAATCGCAGCATGTCGCTGCAGATTAGCGAAAACGCCGCAAATCCGGTTGATCGCGATTGGGCAGAGAGATCCCGAGCTGCCGATAATACGCGTGTCCAATATCCCCTTCCGATATGCGCTGGGCAGCCTGGGGAAACTGAACAAACTCGCGGAAGATTGAGGCATGAAAAAGAGATCCGGTTCCAAAGCGCGCGTCCTTTTGACCGGCGGACTCTGCGTTTGTCTAGCCGTCGCGGTTGCGTTTCTGCGCCCGTCCTCAAGCGCATTAGCCGGCGCGCCAAGTTGGTACTATCAGACGTTTGGCGGATGCGGCGAAGAGCCGCCGAGCTGCGAAGTCGGCGGATCGTGGTACTGGTTACGCAGTCCCGAACAGGAAAAACAGGTCGTGATGGCCCTGTTCAACCGCTACTGCATTCGTTGCCATGGTGTCGATGGGCGAGGCGTCTGGGACATCCCAGGTGTGCCGAGCTTTGCGAATCCGAGGTGGCAGTCCTCGCGGTCAGACGGCGAATTGGCACGCGCGATTCTGGAAGGACGCGGAGCCGTCATGCCTGCCTGGCGAGGCGTTTTAAGCTTAGAGGAAGCGTGGGCCATTGCCCGCTATGTGCGTACGTTTGTGCCCGGCACGGAAATGTCGCGACCGGATTACGGCACGCCGCCTCCGCCGGGCCCCGCAGTCCCGCCGGCTCCGCGGATTAATACCCCGCCGTCCCCGGCCCCCGCGCCAGGCTCGCCGGCGAGTAGTGTCCATTCCTTTGCGCCACCGCAGATACACGCGCCTTCGTTCCCATAGCCAATGCGGCCCGGCGTGCAGCCTGGTCGGTGAAACCCTAAATACAACTGCTCAAAGACGAACCGGCGAGGAACTGTGTTCCTTGCCGGTTCGTCTTTTTGGTCATGCTGCCCTACCGTTCCGGCGGAGTTTTTCGTTTTGAGCAATTCGGAATGATCTCCAACCCTCGCTGCCAATTTGTCGGTTGCCCGACGTATCGAGTTCCGACCAGATTCGTTGCTTGAGCCTCTCTTCGCTAATCATCTCGAATCCACTCACAGCCCCTACATTCGGCAAAGTTTACCTCAATGGCAAACTTCGCGCCGTCGATACTACTGATGCGTTCAGCAAAGTCACTCCTCTGTCCACTAATCGGACAAAAGCTGAGGCGGAGCTGAACGGCAGACGCGGTTCAACAGCTCGCCGAAACGGGCTGCACCGCGCGATGGACCCAAAGGGGGGGTCAAGTGATCCGGGCAATACTCAAAAGCCGTACGGGGTTCTGCCTCCAGATTGTCGTGCAAAGTGCACTTCTGCTGGGCAGTGCGACCATTGCCAACGCGCAAGCCCAAGACGCCACGTCGCCGGGATGGTCGGCCACTCCGGGATTGCAAGCTGGGCCCGAGCGCGTCTTCTCCAACGGCGAGTCGGACGTCGATCGTCAGATGACTGTTCTGGCCCAAGCCGCCGTGGATCTGCGCCAGCAACAGGCAGCCGTCCAGGCAAGTGACGGACCGGAGCAGTCCAAGAAACTCGACCTGTTGCAGAAACAAATCGAAACCCAACAGAAGATGATTGAACTGCTGATGCAGCGGATCAAGCAACAGCCGGTCAGCAGCGATGCCTTGCAAAAGTTGGAACTATCGACGGCAACTCTCGAATCCCACGCGATCCAGGCCGCCCAGCGCGACGACGAGTTGGCTCACGCGGTCGACGCGCTCATTGAGCACCAGGATGCCCAACAACGCTACGGACCCGACTTGCCCGCCCAACTGCACGAGTTGTACTTGCCGAGCGGAAATAACGAGACGCCTTTGTTGATTTCCGGCGCGCTCGCCGTGGGCTACAGCAAGATTCAGGGAATTCCCGGTGGTTTCTACTACGGCGAGTTCTCGCCCGACTTCTTCGTCAAACTAAACGATTGGATCGTCTTGGAGGCGGAGGCAGCCCTGGGATCGGAGAATTCGCCCAGTGCCACCTTTCTTCAGGCCGATTTCCTCGTCAACGATTGGTTGACGATCATCGCCGGACGTTTCGTCGCTCCAATCGGTTTTTTCAATGAGCGTTTGAATAATCCCTGGATCAACAAACTTCCGGCCGACGCGCCCGGCAGTGCGCCGCTCCCCTGGATGCAAGTCCTGCCGGCCATGTCGTTGATGGGCGTGCAAGCCCGCGGTGCGTTCTATCTCGGCGCCTCGCCATTGAAAATGGAATACGCCGCTTACGTGTCCAATGGACTGAACGTGACGCCGGCCACGCCGAATGCTCCAACCGCCGACGAGGTCGCCAACCTCGAAAACATGACAGACACGTTCGCCATCATTTCGAATAACAAGGCCTTCGGCGGCCGGCTGGGGCTGTGGTGGCCTGAAGTCGGATTGGAGGGAGGCCTCTCGGGCATGTACAGCGGCGATTATCTCGCCGTCGATTCGGATTATTCGATGGCTCTATGGGCCATCGATCTCAACTACCACAAGGGCAACTGGGACGCCCGGTTTGAATATGGCTCGACGTACCAGCAAACCCCGCCCACGGTCGAGAACGCGAATACCGCGACCACCATTCCGCAGGGCAACATTCGCCGCGAGGGTCTGTATGGACAGGTCGCCTATCGCCCCTGGGACGCACGCAACAAGTATCTGTCGAGAACGGAATACGTCTATCGCTTTAGCTGGGCCGATTTCCACGGCATCAACGCGTCCGCTCTCGATTTGTCGACTTACGCGACTCCCATCGACGCGCCAATCCGCCGCTATCAGAACGAATTCGGCATCAACTACTACTTCTATCAGCGGATGGAGCTGAAATGTGCCTATCAGATCAACACCGAGCCCGGCAACCCGCAGCG
>CAYWOV010000061.1:7363-9390 GCA_964459965.1 uncultured Planctomycetaceae bacterium
TCGCTCACCGGCGGCCAAGTCTTCGCGATGTACTGCAGCTACTGTCACAACGCGCCAAGCCTGGGGGAAAAACCGTACGCCCAATTCCGGAACATCGCCGCTCACATGCGGGTCCGCGCCAATTTGACCGGTAAGGAATATGTGAAGTTGATGGAGTTCCTCCGTCGCTGGAACGACGTTCCGCCGCCGACCGCACCGGTCGACCCTTCGCCGAAACGGTTCTACTTCTCGCAACCGATCCCCGAGCTGCGCGAGCAAACGGAAGGGCCGAAAGCCGCGCCTGCTGTGCCGCCTGCCCCGGCGGCGGCGAACACGGTTCCCAATTAGCGGACGATTCACACTGCCTCAATGAAGCCCAATCCGCTGACGGGCCGCTAGTGGGCCGGAGTCGCAACGTGCACCGGTTGGCCATTGGTGAGCGATGCCGCGTCGCTGGCGACGATTTCCTCTTCGCCGTTGATGGCCGTCCATTGCTGCTCGCTGGATGAGAGTGAGACCGGCGTTTGCTTCATCACGACTTCGACGAGCCTGTTCCCCTTGAGGCCCATTTGAAGCGGTGTGCGAACGGCTTTGCCGTCCTCGATCCGATAGCAAAACGTCTGGTCGCCTTCGGCCACGAGGGCTGACTCCGGCAGCGTCCAGACGTTCTCATGCTGCACGATGATGCGTGCCTGCACGTACATTCCGGGCAGAAGTTTGCCGTCGGGATTCGGTAGGTCGATCTCGGTTCGTAGCGTGCGGGCCTGGGGATTGAGTGAGCGGGCGTTTCGCGTCACTTTGCCTTGGATGACTTGTCCGCCCGTGCCCTGAAGTTCGAGCGAGACGGCGTCGCCGTCCTTGATCCAAGGAGCATCGGTGCCGGGCACATTCACGAAGACGCGCACGGGGTTGATTTGATTGACGACATAGATTGCGCGGCCTTTTGCGCCGCCGGCCGCGGGTTGCACAAGGTCGCCCGTATTCACGTTGCGCTCGGTGACGACCCCGTCGTACGGAGCCCGAATGTTGGTGTATTCCAGCATGGCGTTTGCGTAATCGAGATCGGCCTTGGCCACGTCGAGCTGGGCTTCGGCTGTTTCCACGTCAGCTTTGGACTTCACCAGGTTCGCCTGGGCGCCTTCATAGCCGAGGCGTGTCTCGTCGATGGATTCTTGATCCAACACGCCGGCCTTTCCGACTCGGGCGAGACGCTCGTATTGCGACTTCGCGCGGTCAAGTTGGGCTTGGGCCGTCAGCACGGACGCCTTGGCTTGCTTGATTTGCGCGGTCGCCTGATGGACCGCCGCCCGCTTCTGGTTCACAGCCGCTTTCATCTCGGGCACGAACAAGACCGCCAAGAGATCGTTCTTGCGGACAGGGTCGCCGATATCGACGCTCCACTTGCCCACGTAGCCCGCGATCTTTGGATACATCGGGGTTTCCTGGAACGCCTCGATATTGAAGCCCGGCTGCTCGAACCGATGTTGCACGGTTTTTCGGAGAGGTTTGACGATCTGCACCGTGGCTGCAGAGGCCGTCGGCGCCGTGGCATTCGTTTGCGGAGCGCCCACCGACGGTCGGTTGCAGCCGGGGGCCAAAATCAACGTGAGCACGCCGATCGCCCCGAGGCTCCTGATGGAGTGACGAGCTGGCACCAGCGCACGAGCCTTAACAGGATCTCGCTCTCCGCTATTTGTCTCTCGTCTACTTCGATTCGGTACTGGGGCGCACATCGGTGTTGGCCTTGTGGTTCTCGATTTTATCAGGGGACGGCCAAGCCGTCCGTCGCCCGGTTCGGTCCGCCGTCGGCGTGACTCGTGGTTTGCTGATCGAAATGGGGGCTCTCGACGTCGTCCGGATCGAGGGAGACCGAGCCGGCTGCGGCTCGACGCTGAATGATGGCGAAGATCGAGGGGACGATGAAGAGCGTGGTCAGCGTTGCAGCAATCAGCCCACCGATAATCGCTCGTCCGAGCGGAGCCGTTTGTTCGCCCGACTCTCCGAGTGCCAAGGCGAGAGGAATCATGCCGGCGACCATGGCACAAGTC
>CAYWOV010000062.1:0-9194 GCA_964459965.1 uncultured Planctomycetaceae bacterium
ACAGTGCCGGGCCTACGGCACGCCGATGGTCGGCGGCGTCACGCCGGGAAAAGGGGGCACCGAGATCGACGGGTTCCCGGTGTTTGACACGGTCGAGCAAGCTGTCGCCAAGACGGGGGCAAATTGCTCGCTGATCTTCGTGCCCCCGCCGTTCTGCGCCGACGCCATTCTGGAAGCGGCCTACGCGGGGATCGGCCTGATCGTTGCGATCACCGAAGGCGTTCCCGTGCTCGACATGGTTCGCGCCAAGCGGGGACTCGTGGGGAAGAACTGCCGACTGGTCGGGCCCAATTGCCCGGGAGTGATCACGCCAGGCGTCGCCAAGATCGGCATCATGCCGGGATACATTCACAAAGTAGGATCGGTGGGACTCATCAGCCGCAGCGGCACGCTGACTTACGAGGCGGCTTGGCAGCTCGGTAACGTGGGCTTGGGGTTGTCGACGTCCGTTGGGATCGGCGGGGATCCGATCGTGGGCACGTCGTTTATCGATTTGCTGGACCTGTTTCAGAAGGATCCGGCGACCGAAGCCATCCTGATGATCGGCGAGATCGGCGGCGACGCCGAGGAACAGGCCGCCGCCTTCATCAAGGCAAACGTGAAAAAGCCCGTCGCCGGTTTTATCGCCGGCCGCACGGCTCCGCCCGGCAAACGCATGGGCCATGCGGGAGCCATCATCTCCGGCGGCAGCGGCACGGCCACCGATAAGATCGCCGCTTTGAAGGCGGCCGGCGTTGAAGTCGCGGAGAGCCCCGCCGACATGGGCGCGGCCGTCAAACGCGCGCTAGGCCGCAAACGCTAGAGCGGGACGTTGATCGGAGGCAGAGCCGCGACCTTGGGCTTTTGCGTCTCGAGGAGCATCGGCTCAGTCGTTTTTCGATCGGCAAGCTGCTGCGAGGGCGACGGCTCATCGTGGAACGCCGACGTCGGATAGAAGATTCCGGCGTGCGTCTCGACCGCCGCCATTCCGAGACGATTCGGATCCTGCGGAACCGGTTCCATGCCGTAAAGCTGCCGCTGGTAGCTGCTGCTGAAGCCGGCCGGCAAATGGTAGGAGGGGATCATGCAGCCGGAGACAAGCGAAAGAACGGCAGCCGCCACGCCCGCTCCGCAAGATTTGCGAAGGACGTTCGACACTTGCCGGCGCAAAGCCCGCTTGTCGCTCCCCGACATCGCCTGAAACTCCCCCCAAGAATCGCCTTTTCATTTATCGGCAGAGTTCCACCGCTGACCACGCTACGAATTTCGCGCATAAAAAGAGGGCCGAAGATCGATTCGATCTTCAGCCCAACCCATGTTTTTGATTTTGCCTATTTCGCCGCGGCAAAGCGTTTGCCGACTTCGCCCCAGTTCACCACGTTCCAATAGGCCGTGATGTAGTCGGGCCGGCGGTTTTGGTACTTGAGGTAATAGGCGTGTTCCCACACGTCGATCCCGAAGATCGGCGTGCGACCTTCGGAGAGGGGCGAGTCCTGGTTGGCCGTGCTCTCGACGGCCAGCTTGCCTTTGCTCAACGTCAGCCAGGCCCAACCGCTGCCGAAGCGGGTCGTCGCCGCTTTGGTGAACTGCTCGCGGAAGGCGGCAAAGCTGCCGAAGTCTTTTTTGATCGCCTCGGCCAGTTCGCCGGCGGGTTCGCCGCCGCACTTGGGACCCATGATGGTCCAGAACATACTATGGTTGGCGTGTCCGCCGCCGTTATTGCGAACGACGGTGCGAATGTCCTCGGGGACCGAGGCCAGCTCGCGGAGCAGAGTCTCGACCGGCTTGCTGGCGAGGTTCGGGTGCTTTTCGAGCGCCGCGTTGACGTTGTTGATGTACGCCTGATGGTGCTTGGTCCGATGGATGTTCATCGTTTGCGCATCAATGTTCGGCTCGAGCGCATTCTCGGGGTACGGAAGATCGGGCAGCGTGTAAGCCATAACAGCATCTCCTTCCACCAACGTTGGTGGTTGTTGCATCCGGACGGCCGCGCGTCCGGCAATTCCCACGGTTTCGATCACGGCGAACCGCGCGCTGCGGCCCTCTTTCGGCTAATCGTCTATGGGTATTCTAGCGCCTCAAGCGCTGACCACAACTGACGAGCCGCCGGAGAGAAAAAAAACGAGCCACCGAAATCGGTGGCTCGTTTGTGCAGGGGTTCAAGTTACGCTCGTCATTACAACTCGGTCACCTACCCGTTAGGGAGCGGAGGGAACCAGGGATATTTGGCCGAGTCTTTAACGACCTTCGACAGGCCGGCCCTGCGGGAAGCCGACTTGACGGTGCGGGCGTCCAGGAGCGCCTCCAACCCTTGCACTGGATCTTCCAATTAATTCTCAGCGTGGAACGGTGAGTCGGCACGATCGAAATCTCGCGGATTCGTCACCGATCGCGTGTCTTCGAAGGGATCTTCGTTTTCTCCCAGGCCGGCGGCGGCCTCGGACGCGTGGAGTTCTTTCGCGCTGCGGAACCGCTTGCGGGCCGGCGACTCGTCCGCCTGGGCCTCGCGGGAACCGGGTTGTTCCGCGTTGGCATGCATTTGCGGAGCCCCAGTCGCGGCGGGCAGCGGCTCCCAACCTTCCTTGATCATTCTTTCCCGGCCCTCGCGGCGACGCTCGGCCGCTCGTCGTTCAGCGACCGATTCGTCCGACAACGTCGGCTCGAGACTCAGGTCGCTCTGCGCGGTGCGCGAGTCCGGGCGGGCCGTGCGAGCGACCGGCGAGGGCGCTTCGATCTCGTCGCCGCGATCGACCGAGCTTGTTGGAGCGGCGGCGTTCGAGAAATCTGGCTTGCGGGCCGACGCGGGCGAATTATCCGGGCTCTGCGAGCGGACGATAATGCCCTTCTTTCGCATCTCTTGGGCGTCGGCCTGTGCGATCTGGCTGTTGGTCGCTTCACTGATATCGGGGCTGCCCGCCGTGACCCAGTTGCTCCAGCGGCGTTCGAGCGAAACGACATCGGGCAAACCGTACCAGGCGCGGATCGCGTGGTTCCAACCTTTGTCGTTGGCATCCTGTAGGAAGCGGAGATAGCGTTCTTTTCCCGTCTCGCCGCCCGATTGCACCAGATAGTCGGCGAGCGAATAGCCTTCCGCGTACAAGGTCAACACGCTCTGCATGTCAGCGGGATATTCTTTCATCGAGATCAACGTCGTCAGCGGGATCCGCTGGGGCGTGTTGAAGACTTGCTGCAGCAGCATCGACTGGCGGCGACGCTCCGACTCATGCTCGACGAGCGAAGCGGCCCCTTCATCCGCCCAGCGTGGCAATGGCCGACGGAAATGGCTGGCGAAGATCGTGTGGCTCACCTCGTGCGGGATGACGCTGTCGAGGATTCGCTCGGGCGTGCCTTGCACTCGCATGTCCCAGCCGAAGACCTGACCGGCGGCGAACGTGAACGTCGTTGCTCCGCCCGCGCCGATCTGTCCAACGGTCACAGAAACCTGACAGGGCCGGAACCACCGAGGCAACTCGTGTCCCAACCACTCGCGAGCGAGTTGCGCCCGATAGCGTTCGGCGGTCTGCGCGCACTGCCGAGCGAAGTTGGCGTCGCCGGTGGTGACGACGAAGTTTTGGGTGGAGAAAGTGGCCCCTTGAGACGAAGCTGCGCCCAAAAATGCGAGCGCGGGGACCAACGCGGCCAAGCGAAGCAGCCGAGCGTCCATGCTCTGTTTCTTCCCTGAAAGTCGATCAAATCGAGCTGCGGTGAAATCTTTTCAACCGCCATCCGGCAAATCCTGCCGGCGCCTCCCAGAGAGCAAACTTTAGTCCATTTGCCAGAATCTCGCACGGGCAATTTGAAAAACTCGGCGACGTCTGTCGCAAGCTATTTTCCGACAAAGACTTCCGGCGAAACGACGCTCTTAGCGAATTGAATCTTCCAACGTTGCGCGAACGTCAAATTTTGTAATTCTTGCCAGAAAATGTCGCACAAAGTGTCGCGCTCAGATGGCTTCGGCCGGTCAGTCGCCAGAGCCGCGACGTCGCTTTTGGACCGTTACATCGCCGTAGTTTTTCTTGAGACTGCCGACCTTTCCGAGTTGGGACTGCGAGACGAGCAGGTCGAATTCGGGATTTCCCCGGGCTTCTTGCGAACGAGCACAATTCGTGCACCGGCGTGTGTCAGGCAGGGCTTCGACTCGTTCCGGCAAGATTTCCGCTTTGCAAATCTCACAGAACCGCTGCTTCACTGTCATCGACTTCTCCATTTGAAGGTACGATCAGCGAGGCGGGACACGCCCGCGCCTCTACCTTCCAGTACGCTCGCCACTCTGACTTTCGCCAAAAAAAACTGGCGAACCCGGCGGCCGCGTCACGCTTCATCGAGCACGTCGATCGCCTGAAAGCGTTTCCCCTCCATCAATTCCAGGCTCGCGCCGCCCCCCGTGCTGACGTGGGTCACCCGGTCGGCAAAGCCAAGCTGTTGAATGGCCGCCGCGCTGTCGCCGCCGCCAATAATGCTGGTCGCTCCGCTCTCCGCGATCGCCTGGGCGACGGCTTTCGTGCCGGCATCGAAGGGAGGCATCTCGAAGACGCCCATCGGCCCGTTCCACACGACCGTCTTGGCAGTCCGAATGATGTCAGAATAAAGCCGGGCCGTTTTGGGACCGATATCGAGTCCTTCGTATCCGTCCGGAATCTTTCCGGCCTCGACGACCACTTTCTTGCAGTCGGCACTAAAAGCATCGCCGCAATGCGTGTCGACCGGCAACATGAGCTTGGCCCCGCCGGCGGCAATCAGTTCCTTGGCCAGTTCGACTTTGTCGGGCTCGACGAGGCTCTTGCCGACTTTTTCTCCCTTCGCCAAAGCGAATGTGTACGCCATCGCTCCGCCGATCAAGACTTTGTCGCAGATCGAAAGCAAGTTGCGGATGACGTTGATCTTGTCGGAAACCTTCGCCCCTCCCAGGATGGCCACGAACGGCCGTTGCGGTTTGGCGAGCGTCTCCGAGAGATACTCGACTTCTTTGGCGACCAGGAAACCCATCACCTTGGGCTTCTTCCCCATCGCCAGCGGCACAGCGACCATCGACGCATCCTTGCGGTGACACGTGCCAAAGGCGTCGTTGCAATAAATGTCGGCCAAATCGGCGAGCGCCTTGGCGAACGCGGCATCCGCTTTTTGCTCCCCGGCATTGAATCTCAAGTTCTCCAGCAGGAGCACGTTCCCCGGACCAAGTGCGATCGCTTTTGTCCGCGCGTCGTCGCCGACAGTATCGGTCGCAAACACGACGGGTTGGCCCAATAGCTCGGCCAGCCGGTCGGCCGCCGGTTTGAGACTGTACTTCGGCTCTGGGCCCACGCCTTTCGGCCGGCCGAGATGGCTCATCAGAATGAGTTTGCCCTTGCGATCGAGGACCGACTTAATCGTCGGCAGCGCCATGCGGATCCGCAGGTCGTCGGTGACCTTTTGCTCTTCATCGAGCGGCACGTTGAAATCGACGCGCATCAAGACGGCTTTGTTGGTGACATCGACGTCGGCAATCGTTCGTTTGGGCATTTTCCGTTCGCCTGAGGAAGACAAACCGTTCCGCGAATCGCGCAATCTGCGGATCTTGTAGGAAATGCGCGTAACGAACGCAATTCTGCTCGCGTGCTCGCCGCAGTTTACGCGTCGACGCTTTCCTGCAACTTTCGAATCGCCCGCATCCAGAGCATTTGGACGGCCGGACGGCTGCGGCCCAGCCGCAGGGCGATTTCGTCGAACGGCAAGCGTTCGAGGTTGCGCAAGATGATGACTTCCTGGTAATCCTCCGGCAGTCGCGAGACGGCTTGGGAGATTTCCAACTCTTGTTCGCGGCGGAGCACGATTTGGCTGGGCGTCTGCTGCCCGGAATCGCGGGGGTCGCGGGTCGGGCCTTCCGAGTCGCCGCCGGTTCGCACGTCGAGCGAGACTTCTCGGGCGGCCTTCCGCTTTCCGGCGACGCCGTAACGGCGGACGAAGTCGGCCGCGTTGGTTTGCACGATCCGCTTGAGCCACGCCATCCATTCGCCGTCGGTCGTGCCGCGGAAGTTCTTGAGTCCGCGGTGGGCTTCGAGCAGCGTCTGCTGAACGAGGTCCGAGTGGTCGACTTTGGCCTGCAGCCAGCTCTCAACCTGGGCGCGAGCGACGAGGCTGACGTACGGGCGGCAGCGTTCAAACAGCTCGTTCCGCGCGTCCTGATCGCCGCACCGCGCCCGCTCCAAGAGGCCGGCCACGGGCGAATCGTCGCCGTTATTGGAAGGAGATTCAGTCATCGAACTGCCGGGCGGCGGAGAAGCGTCAACGATTCCGCAGGTTTTCTTTGTACCGCTGGCTCGCCCTTCTCAAGACTTCGCGTTCCTGGTCGGTCAGGCTGGCTTCGCCGTGAGCCTGAATCTTTTCCAGAATCGCGTCGACTTTGACGTCGAGGTTTTCGCTGTGATCCTCTTCGGATGGTTCGTACAGCCGAACCGACTCCGGCGGCCTTTTCAGGCGTATTCGCGGAGCCTGCAAGCGTTTGATCGCCTCCCAACCGCGGTCCAGGCGGAAGCCGAAGTAATGGTAAGCGAAACCGAATGCCAGGCCCCCCAGATGGGCCGCATGGGCTACGCCGTCCGACCCGCCGTCTCCATTGAGGGCGCGCAGCACAGGCAGCAGGTCGAACACGACATAAATCAGCACGAGAAAGCGAATCTGCACGCGCAGCATCAGGAAGAGGTACACTTCGTGCCGCGGGAAATGGACGGCATAAAGAGCCACAATTGCCATGACGGCGCCCGACGCTCCAATTGCCGGCGTCGGGTCCTTGAGCGCAAGAGCCAGTGCGAGGTGGGCCAGTCCCGAGGCGAATGCGCCCACGAAATAGAACAGCACAAACTCGCGCGTCCCGTACATCTGCTCCAGCGTCGCACCGAACCAGACCACAAACAGCATGTTGAACAGAATGTGCAGCGGGTTGTGCGGATCGTGGCAGAAGGCATACGTGACAAGCCGCCAAACTTGTCCGTGAAGGACGAGCACGGGTGACAGGTCGAGCAAGTCGGTGACGTCGGGCACGAGGATCTGCAGCACGAACACGACGATGTTCGCCGCGACGATCCATTTAAATCCGGAAGCCAGCCAGCCTTCGCGCCAAGGCCGCTGGTCGTTGCGAAAGTAATCGCGATTGTAGATGCCCATCCGAATCGGATTTCACATGCGAGAAGGGAACACCGAACCGTCGCCCGCGGGGCAAAGACCACACGACCGTCGATGGTACGGCTTTCCCGATCACCGCGAAAGAGCGAAGCTCCAGCGATCGCTGCACCGAGCGGCCGGCGTGAGCCGGCTGAGGCGCAATTGATCGGCTGTGCGGTCGGAACTCAGCCGGCTTACGCCGGCCGCTCCGAATCCGACGAATCGCTTAACGCCCAGGATCCGAGAGAGCCGTCTGCTTCGGAGCCAATCGCGATTGCAAGGTGCCGGCGAGTTTGTTGTTCTCTTGAATCAGATGGCGAACGTGTTGCTCGGCCGTGCTGATCTCACGCCGCAAGCGGTCGACTTCGAGCAACGACACGTTGCGCTGATCGTCGGCCTGGGTGATGTCGGCGACAAGTCCCGGCGGCGCCGGATTGGCATTCCCGCCGCCTAATAGCTCGGCGATCCGTTCATCCCGCTGGTCATGCGCGGCCGTGACCAATCTCGTCTGTGTTTCCAGATTGCTTTGCTGCTTGACCAGAAGCTCGTCGGCGACGACCAGCTCGGCCTCGAGCCCGGCAATTCGGGAGGCAAGAGACGAGGGGATCATCGTTCGCAACCGCCAGCTGCCGGCGTTCCAGTTGGAGACGTCGTCCGGCCGAATGCGGAAGGCCGGTTTGAAGACGGTCAGATTCGGCTGAAGTTGGAACACATTAAACGCGCCGACGTACGAGGGCGTGCCGGCCTTGTCGAGTTGGAAGCTGTAAAGCGTCATTTTGGACGCGATTCCGTTCTGGCTTCCCGCATTGAGGTTGAGCGTGCCGCTGCGGGGAATGAATTGACCGACTTCGTTGGGCCAGAAGCGGTCCCAGCGCAGTGTCTCGCGTTCCAACTCGGCCCGCGCCTCTTCGCGTGCCACTCGGGCTTCCGCCAACTTGGGGGCCGACTCTTCGTTTTTTTGTTTGGCTTTTTGGAACTGGTCGAGCCATTTCCCACGGACGTCGACCAGGTGGGCGGCGAAGATGAAGCCCGTTGCCGCCGCAAAGAACAGGACGACACCGAGAAGCTTTCCAGTGATGTGCATCGAGACCTTCCTCGTAGATTGTCACCTTTATCATAAGGCGGCTTTTGGACGAGGGTCAAGAAGCCACCATTTTTTTCAAATCCTTCGCCCGGCGGGCCTTGCAAGGACCCAACGGTCCGAAAGATGCCTTCCGGTGCCATGCTCAACGCTTTGGACGGGCGGCCCATAGCGTCAGCCGGCTGCGCACGCTGTCACAAAGACGTGTGACGGGCACCCGATCCGTCGGCAACATCGCGGCAATTGCTGTAACCGGACCGGCCGCTCAATTCGCCCGGCGCGGTGCGTTCGCTACAATGGCGGCCTTGATCGACATCGCCAGCTTCACGGAGGGTTCGATGCCAGCCGTCCCCAAGTTTCGACGGGAAGACCTCAAAGCGGGTGAATGCCTTTGCAGCTATTGCACGGCCAAGTGCTGCCGGTATTTCGCGCTCCCCATCGACACGCCAACGACGTGGAAGGATTTCGACTATCTGCGCTGGTTCATGATGCACGGCCGCGTGGCCCTCTTCGTCGAAGGCACAACCTGGTACCTGATGGTTTACGCCGACTGCAAACACCTCTTGCCCGACAACCGCTGCGGGACGTACGACACGCGACCCGATATCTGCCGCTCCTACTCGACGGTTGGCTGCGAGTACGACGACGACGCGGTCTACGACATGTTTTTTGAGACGCCGGAGCAGATTTGGGAATATGCCGAGGCGATCCTGCCGCCGCGGCGCCGGCGGGGCGCCCGCAAGTCGCTATCGGTCAGTCTGCCCGTTTTGAGCAGCGTTGGTTAAGCAGCAGGAATCGACGGGCGCCGATCGACCGTCGCTGGTGGAAGACCGTTTCCGAACCGAGGTGTGAGCCGCATGTCGAAGCCCCTGATCAAGCCCCAGACGCTCAAGGGATTCCGCGATTATCTTCCCGGACCGATGATCGCCCGCGAGCACCTGATCGACACGGCCCGCCGCGTCTATCGCAGCTTCGGCTTTTCGCCGATCGACACGCC
>CAYWOV010000063.1:0-9143 GCA_964459965.1 uncultured Planctomycetaceae bacterium
CGAACCAAAACAGCGAAAACAAAACCTCCCCGACCGGGAGTGATTGCACCTGCACGTAGCAGGTCGCAGTCTTGGTCCGAACCGAGCCTGTTGGGATAAATTCAATTTCCACGTACCTCGTGTGATTGAAATCGTCCCATAATGTCGGAAGGCGATCCGCATGCTTCAAGGCGGCGCCATTCGAGATCGCCGGGAGGCTTCCGCCGCCGACTGGACTCCGGGCGGCACGCAACCGCATCAGGGCCTGGGTGAAATCGACAAATGTATTGATCGGCCACTCGCCGATCCTGACAAGCCGATCGCCCACTTTGGGCAGTTGGCCTTTAGTGGCCATCTCTGCATTTGCGGGAAGTATCCGCATAACCACGCCATCGACGACGCCGTTTTCCCAGGGCGCATCGTCGACCAGGCACCGGATCCCCAGATCGGGACTCGTGGCGACAAAACCAAGCACCACAACCGAATAAATGACCGCGAAGGCTCCCAACGCTCCGAGAGCCCATTGCCAGCGGATTTTCACGACGTCGACCTACCAAAAAGAAACAAACAAGGGGCTAATTTCGGCGCTCCGGAATCTCTCGCGCAAATCCCCTATTCAATAACTACTTGTAGACTGTCGGCGCCGACAATTCAACCGCCGGCGCCGAAATCGCGCCGAAGTCGGCGCCGAATTGGCACCCTCCGCAAAGCACCAAACTGGACAAACCAGGGAATAGAGGCCGTTTTTCAGCAGTATTCGTCGATTTCTGAACGAGCTAACTGCTCCGGCACGACGAATGCGTTAGATAAATATCGCGAATCACGACGAAACGGCCCGCAATTCGAGCCGAGACTAACTTTGATTCGCCTAAATTCGACCCAGCCTGACCCCCGGAGACGAAGCAAACGCGGATTGCGACCTGGTTGAGGAAGGTCCCCTGATTACAACCTGACCCACTTTGCTAATCAGTTCCCCAATCGCAAACAAACGTCCAAGGTTTCATTTCGCGAATCCGTTTCCGGGGGTCATTCATTTATTCCCCATTTCTTTCGGGATAGTTGGCTGGGCTGCTGTCGATATCGCCACTCGCTTGATCCGGTTAGAATCACTTTCGCGCACCGGTTTACCTCTTCGTCGGATCGCGTGAAACCCCTAGTGAAATGCGCCTTCGGAGCCAACGATTGCGACGATCGGGCAGGGGCGGGGCGGGCTGCAGGCGGGACCCATGTCGGTCGATTATGCGCCGGAAGCAAGTGAACACGCGCTGCTGGAGCGACTACGGCAGGGTGACCGCGACGTCCTTGGCGCGCTTTTCGGCATCCATCGTTCGCGCCTCTGGCGGATGATCCGCTTCCGGATGGATCGACGGCTGCTCGGTCGCATCGATCCGGATGACGTTCTCCAGGAAGCATTTCTCGTCGGCAGCCGGCGAATTGAGAGCTTCCTCTTAGAGCCCGGAGCATCGCTATTTATCTGGTTGCGATTGATCGTGATGCAGACGCTGTGCGACTTGCACCGGCATCATGTCGGTGCCCAAATGCGCGACGCGCGACGCGACGTCTCGCTTGATCCCCACACAAACGGAAACCGAACGTCCGTCTGCCTGGCAACACATCTGGTTGGATCGATTACGTCGCCGAGCCAAGACGCCGTCGCTTTGGAACTACTGGGAGGGCTTGAGAGCGCGATTCGTTCAATGGCCGAGATTGACCAGGAGATCATCGCCCTGCGGCATTTCGAGGACCTGACAAACCTCGAGACTGCGGAGGCACTCGGCCTGACCCCCCAAGCAGCCAGCAACCGCTACGTTCGTGCGATCGCCCGACTCAAGGAAATCCTCAGTCCCTTTCGCGATTCGAAGTCATGATCTCCTCCCAATCCGACGGCCATCCGCTTGAGGCACTTGCGGCCGATTTTGTCGCGCGCCGTCGTCGGGGCGAACGACCGACGATCGACGAATACGTGGCGAACCATCCCGAGTTGGCGGAACCCATTCGCGATCTGTTTCCCACGATCGGCGTGCTGGAAGACGTTCGCGAACAACACAATGCTCCCCCGGACGATCGCGGCCTCCCCAGGCGAATGAAGCTGACCCGCCTGGGTGATTTCCGCATTGTTCGCGAGATCGGCCGCGGCGGAATGGGGATCGTCTATGAAGCCGTGCAAGAATCGCTGCGGCGCCGAGTCGCCGTTAAGGTGCTGGCAACCCGTTCGCCGCTCGACGACAAGGATCGGCAGCGTTTCCTGCGAGAAGCCCGCACGGCCGGCCAGCTGCACCATACGAACATCGTGCCGATTCTCGGCGCTGGCGAGCAGGATGGATTCGACTTTTACGTCATGCAGTACATCGACGGCATCGGCCTCGACGCCGTCCTTTCACGGTTGCGGATCGACGACGACCTAGATCCTCTCACCGTGCGTCTCTCTTCGTATTGGCACGTGCGAACGTCGCGTTCGGCGAACACGACGCCGACGAAAACCAAACTCGATCCACAAACGGCCGGAGGCGACAGCGATCCCGATTCGACAACTCCACGAGATCCGCTGCCTCCCGTCGCGGTCAGTGATTCACCGATCGGCGGCACCCAGCCGCTGCGCCACGTTTGCAAGACGTACTGGCAAGACGTCGCGATGGTAGGACTGCAAGTGGCCGAGGCACTCGATTACGCGCATGGCCAAGGAACACTGCATCGCGACATCAAGCCGGCCAACCTCTTGCTGAATGGGCACGGGACGACGTGGGTCGCCGATTTCGGGCTGGCCAAAGGAATCGAACATGAAGTGCTGAGTCGGACGGGGGAAGTCCTCGGCACCCTGCTTTATATGGCGCCCGAGCAATGGCGCGGCAAGTCCGACTCTCGTAGCGACATTTATAGTCTTGGCGTGACGCTTTACGAGCTGCTGACGCTTCGCGTCCCTTATCAAATCCCAGACCGCATGAAGGCACTCGGCCCATCGGGTCTGCAGCCGACGATGGTGCCGCCTCGTAAGCTTTCGCCTTCGCTGCCGGTCGATCTGGAAACCATTGTCTTGACGGCGATGGCCGAAGAACCAGAGCACCGCTACCAAACGGCTGCCGATCTGGCCGCCGACCTCGCCCGATTTCTCGAAGATCGGCCGATTTCGATGCGGCCTCCCACGCTCCGAGAGCGCTGGTCGCGGTGGCGGCGGCGCAATCCGGCTGCGGCCGCGCTGTCCGTTGTCGCCACATCATTGGCCCTGCTGGTCGCCGTCGTCCTCTCCGTCGCTTTCGTTCAAACTCGGGCCTCTCTCGCGCGTGAGTCGACCGAGCGCCAAAGAGCGGAGAAAACCCTGGCCACCTCGCTACAGACACTCGAAAACGTCTTTCGCCATCTCGTGCCGGACCAGATCGGCCAGACCCGGGCGTTGACGATCACTTCAGCCGACGGAATGGCAGCCCCTTCAACGGGAACGCAGCCCGTCGTCTCGCCGGAGACCGCGGCTCTCTTGGAAGACTTGCGCAAGGTCTACGATGAACTGGGCTCGGCGGGAGGAACAAGCCTTGGCCTCGGCATGGACGCGGCCCGCGCGACGCGGCGCCTCGGTGACATTTACGGACGGCTCGGGAACTTTGACCGTGCTGAAATCGCTTACCGCCAATCGATCGAAAAGTATCAATCCCTGAGCGCACAGGATGCAACGGGGCAGGCGACCTTGGAGATTGCTCGCCTGCACAACGATCTGGGGTCGATCTACGGCCGCAAGCCGGACTCCGAAAAGTCGCAAAACGAACATCGATTGGCTCTCTCGGTTCTGCAAGGCACACATTCGCAGGCCGAGATAAACGCCGCGCGGCCGGAAACGCGATTCGAATTGGCGCGAACCTATTATCTCTTGGGCCGCAGTCCCGATCGGTCGGCAAATCCGGGCATTCCAGACCGTGATCGCCGGCCGCCTCCGCCGCTACGCGATCGGCGGCGCCTGGAAGATCGACCGCCCGACGACCAATCGCCTCCCGGTCGCCCCTTCAACGATCAAGCCGAGCCAGCCGCCGACGGGCCCCGGCCCAATCCAGGCCGTCCTGCAGAGTTGCATCGCGTGATCGGCCTTTTGGATTCTCTCGTCAAGGAAGAGCCGAAGAATCCCGGCTATCGCTACTTGCTCGCGCAGTGTTATCGCGAAGAAGCAAAAGCGGAAGCCGGCCCGCTCCCCCAGGTCGACAAGGCCGAGCAATTGCTGAGGGCCCTGGTGAACGAGTTTCCGCACGTTGCCGATTACCGATTCGAATTGGCCGACACGTGCGCCCTGTTCAACGTTCGCGAATTGCCGCCGGACGACTTCCCCCGCGCCGAAGCGCGATTGCGAGCCGCGCTAGAGCAAAGTGCGGACTTGGTGGACGGACACCCCTATGCCCCGGATTATATCAGCCTGCATATTCACATTCTGCACAAGCTGGCTCACATCCTTCGCGACTCACCCCCAGATCGCCGCGGCGATAACCGTGCCCGCATGGACGAGGCCGGCCAACTGTATCAGGAGGCGATTCGCCGCCAGGCCGCGCTCGTCAAGCGGTTTCCCGACGACGTGGCCTATCGATTCTGGTTGGCGACGATCCGCGCCTCGTCGGCCCATTTTCTGCTTGAGCGGCGGCAACCGGCCGAGGCGCGCACGACTCTCGAGGCAGCCGTCGCGGACACCGAGAAATTTGCTCAAGCTCACCCGGAGGCTCAATCGCTCAAGCCGGCGCTGCAGCAACTTTATCTCGAACTCGCCGAGGCACTCGATCGATTGGATGACGAAAACGGCGCGCGCCTAGCACGAGAGAAAGCCGAGAAATTGGGCCCGCTCCCGCCGCATCGTCCGGGAGATCCCGGTCCGCCCCACGGTCGCCGGCCACCTCCGCCTCGACGTGGTCCGGATGGTCCGCCGCCGGACCGTGAAGAATAAGGACTCGGGCGAGACACCTGGCGTTAGCGGTCGAGCTTCCGCCACGCATCGCCCAGCCACTTCGGCAAGTCCGAGGCGATCAAGCCGGGTTTCGAGACCGACTTGGCCGCCAGGTCGCCAGCCAGACCGTGAAGATGAGCTCCCAACTGGGCCGCGTCGAACGGCTCCATCCCTTGCGCCAAAAGCGCGGCGATCAGACCGGTAAGCACATCCCCGGTTCCGCCGGTCGCCATGGCGCTGTTTCCGGTCGAGTTGATGGCCACCCGGCGACCGTCGGTAATCACGGTCTTGTGGCCCTTGAGGACGAGTACCAGCCGATGTTCCTCGGCGAATTTCACGGCCAACGACTCGCGGTTTTCTTGAACCGTCGCTGTTTCTGTGCCTGCGAGGCGGGCAAACTCACCTGGGTGCGGCGTCAGCACCCTCGGCGCTGCATCGTCTCGCTGCCGTTTCCGTGCGGAGAGTGCGGCCGGCGCAGCCGCCAGTGCATTGAGCGCGTCCGCATCGAACACGGCCGGGCATTGGACCGATGAAAACAGACGCCCGACGAGCGCGCTCAATCCGGGCGATTGACCCAAGCCTGGACCGATGGCGAACGACGTCTGTTTGGCGATTTCGGCATCGAGCACGGCGGCCGCATCGTGACTGATACGTCCCTTCTCATCGTCCGGCAACGGCAGCGTCAGGTAGGACGGTTCCATTCCGGCGATGATCGGCAAAATGCTCCGCGGCACTGCGACGGTCACCAGCCCCGCGCCGCCGCGAAGGGCACCCAGACCGGAGAGGCACGCCGCGCCGCTCATGCCTGGGTGTCCGGCGACAATCAACGTCTTACCGAATGTCCCTTTGTTCGAGTCAATCGGACGCGGCGGCGCTTTCGGCAGGGCTTTCACGAGTTTGATGGCTGCCGTCCGAGTCATGGTCGCGTCCTGCGATTGAGCAGTGTTCAGGCTTCCGATTGTTGCCGCTGTGCCCGGCGGGCGATCAGGCCGGCGATGTAGGCTCCCTTGAAGCCCGAATCGATGTTCACCACGCACACATTTGAGGCACAGCTATTGAGCATGCCCAGCAGAGCGGCGATGCCGCCAAAGCTGGCGCCATAGCCGACACTGGTCGGAACAGCCACCACCGGACAAGCGACCCATCCGCCGACGACCGACGGCAAGGCCCCTTCCATTCCGGCAATCACGACCACGGCGTCGGCCGCGTCGAAGCGGTGCTTTTGCTGCAAGAGCCGCTTCGGACCGGCGACGCCGATATCGGCGATGAGATCGACATTGCACTCCATCCACCGCAACGTCTCGACCGCTTCCTCAGCGACCGGACGATCGCTCGTTCCGGCCGTCACGACCGCCACGGTGCCAAGCGGCGACCGTTCGTGCGCCGGCGTCAAGCGAACGGTCCTGCCAATCGGATTGTGGATCGCGCCGGGAAATCTGAGGCACAAGGCCTCGGCCTGCTCAGGAGAGACGCGCGTCGCGAAGGCGTGCTCGCCGTGTGCCGCGAGCGCCTCCATGATGGCCACGACGGCCTCCGCTGTTTTTCCTTCGCTATAAATGACCTCCGGAAAACCGCAGCGTCGCCCGCGATCGAGATCCACGTGCGCGTCACTCGTGGCGTACGTGTGTGAGTCGATTTCGACGGCAAGCCGCTCGGCCGCATCCTCGACGCTCATCCGGCCGTCGACAACGCCGCGCATGAGGGTTGAAAACAGCCCGAGCCGCCGCGCCGTCGGTAAGTCATTGTCGCTGGCCAACGTGTTCTGTCCTCGCTTCAAGTACAATCAATTCTATCGCGAGCGCGACTCAGAGGTAGCGTTGAGCCCGAGCGTGAAACAATGATCCGCCTTCAGTTCCGCGAAACTCTGCTGCTTTCCGTCGTGCTGCTCGCGGGCCTGATTCTGCTGTTGATTTACGCCGGCCCCACCTCTGGCCCGAACGGAACACCGGCCGAAACGCTTGTGCTTTACTGCGCGGCCGGTCTGCAGCCGCCCGTTGCGGAAATTATCACAAACTACGAGTCGGCCAACCCGGTTCGGTTCGAAACTCAGTTCGGCGGATCGGGCACGCTGCTCAGCGAAATCCGCGTGGCCGGCGGCGATCTCTTTGTCGCGGCCGACAAACAGTATTTGCTCACCGCGCGGGAAATGAAGCTTGTCGGCGAAATTCTTCCCATTGCCACGCAAACGCCGGTGATTGTCGTGCCGAAAGGAAATCCAAAACGAATCCACAACCCGAACGACCTACTGCCAAGCGGAGTGCGATTGTCGCTGGGCGACCCGAAGATGGCTGCCATCGGCAAAATCGTGCAGGGCCTGCTCAAAAAAGACGCCCTCTGGGACCAGTTGTGGCAAAAGGCCGTCATTCACCGCGAGACAGTCAATCAGGTGGCGAACGACGTGAAATTGACGGCCGCCGACGCCGGCATCGTGTGGGATGCGACGGCCGTGCAATACCCCGATCTTGAGATCGTCCGTGTCGACCAGTTCGAGCGCTCGAAAAACGAAATCGCCGTGGGAGTGCTCACGACAGCCAAACATCCCGACAGTGCCTTGCGGTTCGCCCATTACTTGACCGCACCCGAAAACGGATTATCGGTCTTCCGCAAGTACGGCTACACGGTTGTTGAGGCGGGAGGGGAGAGGGCAGAGGGCAGAGGGAGCCAGACGAGGGACACTTCGCGCCCCGGCGTTCCAACGAATTCCGTCATCCCGAAACCCTAACCAATCCGACCAATTGATGAATGACAAACCGTTGCAGTCCGGCGTGGCCACGACCTATCGCCCAAAATCGGACGTGCCTTTCTTCATCGGGCTCGGTCTCCTGGCCGGCCTGTATATCCTTTTGATCGCAGCCATGCTGCTGGCGGACGTCGGCTACGCACGCCTGGGCGAATTCGGTCGGATTCTGGCCGACGCGAATATCCGCTACGCCATCCGGCTCAGCTTGCTGTCCTGCACAATCACCACGATCCTCGCCCTGTGGGTGGCCGTCCCCATCGCCTACCTGATGTCGCGGACGGACTTTCCCGGCAAGAACCTTTTAGACGGTTTTCTCGATATCCCGCTCATTCTGCCGCCGTTAGTCGTCGGGCTGTGCCTATTGATTCTCTTTCGACAGACGCTGCTTCGCCCGATCGACGACCGCCTGCAGATCGCCTTCCACGTTCCCGCGGTGATTTTGGCCCAATTTGCCGTCGCCACCGCCTTTGCCGTGCGGACGCTGCGAGCCACGTTCGACGAACTGCCTCGGCGGCAGGAACAAGTCGCGTTGACGCTCGGCTGCAGTCGCGCTCAGGCGTTCTGGCTGGTGGTGCTTCCCGAGGCGCGATATGGCCTGCTGACGGCGGCCACACTGGCCTGGGCACGCTCGCTGGGCGAATTCGGTCCGATCCTCGTTTTCGCCGGCGCAACCCGGCAACGGACTGAAGTGCTTCCCACCAGCGTCTATCTGGAACTGAGCGTCGGCAACGTCGAAGGAGCGGTCGCCGTCTCGCTCTTGATGATCGTGGTGGCTCTCGTCGTGCTCTTTATTGTGCGAACACTCGCCCGCGCCCAAGTTCCTGGCGGCCGATTCGACCGCATCATCTAGCGTTCAGAACTTCAGCCAAAGCACCCGCGCTCAAATTCGCCTATGTCTTCGCCGGCTTTTTGAGCAAGCGTGAGAGACGCGATTTCGTACGGGCGGCGACGTTCTTGTGGATCAAATGGTGCGCAGCGGCCTGGTCCAGGGCTTTGACGGCCAGCCGGAAGGCGGTCTCGGCGGCGGCAAGATCGTCGCCCGCGGCGATGGTCCGGTACTTCTTAAGCACCGTCCGCAATGCGGAACGGTCCGACCGGTTTCGCAAGCGGCGAATCTCGGACTTGCGCATCGACTTCTTGGCGCTAGCTGAATTGGGCATATCTGTCTTTTGCTCTCGTCGAAAATAGACCAGCGTTTGGCCGCCGGTCGGGCTGTCCTCTCCAATCTTGGCGAATCGGAGAGTTTAGCCTGCCGGCCCGATTCTTTCCAGCGATTTCCCGCGATTGGCTACCGGCCAAACTCGCGGTTCAACCGCTCGAGGGCCGCCGGGCCCCGGTCGCCGGCCACCACGGCACAGATGCGGATTTCGCTCGTATTAATGAGTTGGACGTTGATCCCGGCCTCGGCCAAGGCCCGAAACATCTTTTCGCCCACCCCCGTGTGCGTTCGCAAGCCGATCCCCACCACGGAGAGTTTGGCCATATCTTCGTCGAAAGTCAGCTCGGACCCCGGCC
>CAYWOV010000064.1:0-9017 GCA_964459965.1 uncultured Planctomycetaceae bacterium
TCGCTCGAGTGCGGGCACGTCTTGTGCGGGCAACTCACCCCAACACCTACGCCGAGCGTGTCACTGCGCGCATTGTTTTGCGTCGTGCAGTGCTGAGAGCGGTTTTCACCGAGTGACGACGGCTCTCCGCTTGCTGCATTGGTGAATTGACAGCCGCCTGCCGCTCCCCGATTGCCGGGCCTGCCCATGCCTGGCAACGCGTCAATTCCGCTTTTTCTCGCTCTCAACTGCCCGGTTCTCGAAGCGGGGACCATTCAAAGAATCGTCGCCTGCCATGAAGTGCCTCCCATGAAAATCCGAATTGCGGTTGCGGCAGTGTCGGTTGTCTTGTTGTGCGGCGCGGTCGTCGCCTGGAACCACCTGCGTGGCGAAAAATCCGCCCAGGGCGGAGGCGATGACGACGCTGAGAAAGCCACCAGCGGCCTGGTCGAAGTCGGTGATGAAAAACTTACTTCGCTCGATATCCGCGTGCAACCGGCCGAGCGGCGGTCGCTCCAAGACATTCACGTCGTTCCTGGTCGCATTCAATACGACGACGCCCACCGCGTCGACATCCGGGCCGCCGCCAACGGAATTCTCGTGCAGGTGCGGGTGATGCCGGGCGACCGCGTGTCGGCCGGGCGAGTCCTGGCCGTTGTGAGCAGTCCCGAAATCGGCCTGGCGAGAACCGAAGTTCATCACGCGCACGAAAACTGGCAACTTGCCACCAGGAAACTCGAATGGGTCAACGAGACATCGAAGAACGTGTCGGCCCTTGTCGAGCAATTGAAGAATCGCGTGCCGATGAACGATGTCGAACAGCAATTTCGCGGCAAGACGCTCGGCAAGGGGCGCGAACGACTTATGTCGGCCTATTCACGGTTCCTGCTCGCGGAGAATCTCGCGAAAAGCGCCGAGACAGTTGGCCGCAACGTGCTGCCCGAGGTGACTGTCGCGGAACGGCTCTCGGAGCGGCGCAGTTCCGAGGCGGCGTTGCGGGCAGCGTGCGAGCAGGCCGGTTTCGATCTGATCGAAGAGCAGCGAGTGGCCGAGATCGAAGAGGGGGACGCCTTACGCAAGCTGCACATCGCCGAAGAGCAGCGGACCGCCATGCTGGGCTACTCGCCCGATAACGTTCCGATCGACGCCTCGGCCGGCGAGGTCCTCTCGCGGGCCGAAATCCGGGCCCCGTTTGCCGGCACGATTGAAGAGAAGCACTTTGCCCAGTCGGACCGCGTGCGGGCCGCCGACGCGATTTTCGTGCTGGCCGACACCACGTCGTTGTGGGTCGCCGCCGATATTCGTGAACAGGAGTGGCAGGCCCTGGCCTTGGAACCGGGCCAGGAACTGGCGGTCGACACGCCGGCCCTTCCCGGTTGCAAGCTCAAGGCCTTCGTCAAACGGACCGGCCGCCGTGTGTCGCCCCAGACGAATTCGGTGCTGTTGGTCGCCGAGATTGCCAACGCGAACGGACTCTTGCGGCCAGGGCTCTTCGTACACGTCGCAATCCCGATTGGTCCGGCCAAAGAGGTCGTTTGCACGCCGGCGGCGGCCGTCGTGCAGCATGAAGGGGCGAAATTTGTCTTCGTGCAGACCGGTCCCAAAACGTTCCGACGCGCCGACGTCAAAACGGGGATGGAAACCGATAAAGCCGTCGAAATCGTCAGCGGCCTGAAGCCGGGGGAACCGGTCGTTGTGCAGGGAGCCACGGCGCTCAAGGCCGAGATGCTGGTTCCCACGCTGGCGAAGGAGGATTGACGATGCTTGCGCGGCTGATCGAATTCTCCATCACAAATCGTCTGCTCGTGATCGCGACGACGCTGCTGGTGGCGATCGGCGGTGCCTACGCGGCTGTCCATTTGCCGATCGATGCCATTCCCGACATGACGAATGTCCAGGTGCAAATCCTCACCGATGCCGGCTCGCTCTCGCCGGTCGAGGTCGAGAAATACGTCTCGTACCCGATCGAGACGGCGATGGCCGGCTTGCCCCGCGTCGAGCAAATTCGCAGCGTCTCCAAGTTCGGTCTGTCGGCCGTGACGATCGTCTTCGAAGAGGGGACTGACATTCAGTGGGCCCGGCAGCTTGTCTCGCAGCGGCTCGTGACGGCCGCCACGAAAATCCCCGCTGGTTTCGGCACGCCCGAGCTGGGGCCGATGGCGACCGCGCTCGGGGAAATTCTCCAGTTCGAAGTGCGTGGGGGCGGCCGCAATTCGATGGATCTGCGGTCGCTGCTCGAATGGGAAATTGCCCCCAAACTGCGGGAGGTCAACGGCGTCACCGAGATCAACGCCCACGGCGGTTTTTACAAGTCGTTCGAGATCCGCCCCAATCCCGACCGGCTCACAAGCAACGGCCTGTCGCTCGACGACCTTTTCCGCCGCATCGAGGGAAACAATGAGACGGCCGGCGGCGGCTACGTCGTCCACAACGGCGAGCAGCGGTTCATCCGCGGCATCGCCCTGTTGAAAGGCGTGGAAGACATCGAGGGGATCGTGCTCCGGCGTGAAGCCGACGGCACGCCGATCCTTGTCCGCGACGTGGCCGCCGTCACCGTCGCGCCGCTCACGCGGCAAGGGGCCGCAACGCGCGATGGTCGGGGCGAAATCGTGATCGGCATGGTGATGATGCTTTACGGCGAAAACTCCCGCCAGGTCGTGCAGCGGGCCAAGGCTCGCCTCGAGGAAATTAAGGCGACCTTGCCCGAGGGAGTGAAGCTGGAAGTGATTTACGACCGGTCGGCTCTCATCGGCCGAACGCTGAAAACGGTCCTCACCAACCTGACCGAAGGGGGACTGCTCGTCATCGTCGTGCTGCTCGTGATGCTGGGCAGTTTCCGGGCCGGGCTGTTGGTCACGCTGGCGATTCCCCTGTCGATGATGTTCGCGGCCAACCTGATGGCGGCCACCGGCGTTACGGCCAGCCTGATGAGCTTGGGCGCGATCGACTTCGGCCTGATCGTCGACAGCTCGGTGATCATGGTCGAAAACTGCATTCGCCGGCTGGCCCATCCGGCCGACGGCCGCACGCGGCTCGAAGTGATTCGCGACGCGGCCGTCGAGGTCCGCAAGCCGACGATGTTCGGCGAGCTGATCATCGCCATCGTCTATATTCCCATCCTCGCGCTGCAGGGGACGGAGGGGAAACTCTTCAAGCCGATGGCATTGACAGTGCTCTTCGCGTTGTGCGGCTCGCTGATTCTTTCGCTGACTTTCATGCCGGCCCTGTCGACGATCATGCTGCCGCGGAAGATTCACGAAGGGGACGTCTGGCTGGTCCGGCGAATCAAGCAGATTTATGAGCCGCTCGTTCGCCGCAGCATCTCCCGACCCGTCTTGACGCTGGGATTGGCGCTCGCCATTTTTGCGTTGAGCATTCCCGTCGCCTGGACGTTGGGGGCCAACTTCATGCCCCGCCTCGAAGAGGGAGACCTTTTGATCGAGGCCTATCGGCTGCCCACCGCGACATTGGAAGACTCGACCGCGATGACCACGCAGGTGGAAAAAGAGCTGCTCAAATTCCCCGAGGTCCGCACCGTCTTCTGCAAGACGGGACGCCCGGAAATTGCCAACGACATGATGGGAGTCGAGGAGACCGACATCTGGGTGATGCTCAAGCCCCGCGATCAATGGCCCCACTCTCGCTCGACCGAAGAACTTGGCGAGGAAATGGCGTCCGTGCTGCTCAAGCGCGTGCCGGGTGCCAATTTCTCTCCCACCCAGCCGATCGAAATGCGCGTGCACGAACTGGTGGCCGGCGTCAAAGCGGATGTGGCCGTCTTGCTCTACGGAGACGATCTCACCGTGCTCGCCGATAAGGCGCGAGCCATCGAGCAGGTCTTGCGGAGCATTCCCGGCAACGCGAACGTGAAGACCAGCTTTCAGGCGAATCTCTCCACCGTGCGGATCGAGCCCAACCGCGAGGCGCTGGCTCGCTATGGCATTGACGCGTCGCAGGTGATGGATGTCGTGGCGTCGCTGGGCGGGCGACCGGTCGGGCAGGTGTTCGAGGGCCGGGCCCGCTTTCCGATCCGCGTGCGCATTCCCGAGCAGTGGCGAACGACCCCTTCGCTGTTGGAGCAGCTTCCGGTTGCGCTCGCCGGCGGAAAGCCCGTGCCGTTGCGGCAGTTGGCGAGCATCGTTTTCGAGGAGATGCCCCCGACGGTCGAACACGAGTCGGGCCGGCGGCGGACGTTTGTCGCCGCCAATGTCCGCGGCCGCGACGTGGTGGGCTTCGTCAACGAGGCGCAAGAGGCGATCCGCAAGCGCGTCCCCTTGCCGGCCAACTACGAAGTCCGCTGGGGAGGCGACTTCCAGAACCTGCAATCGGCCAGCCTCCGCCTGGCACTGATCACGCCGATCGTGCTCTTGGTGATTTTTCTCCTATTGTACTCGACCTTCAACTCGGGCCGGCTGGCGCTGCTGATCTTTCTCGCCGTGCCGATGGCCGCGTCGGGAGGCGTCTTCGCGTTGGCCCTGCGAGGCATGCCCTTCAGCATCTCGGCCGGCGTCGGATTCATTGCCCTCTTCGGCGTGGCCGTCTTGAACGGCCTGGTGTGGGTGAGCGCAGCGGAGCACACGCGGGAAAGCGGCGCCGATCCGGTCGCCGCGAGCCACGACGCGGCCCTCGTTCGCCTCCGCCCCGTTTTGATGACCGCATTCGTCGCCAGCCTGGGATTCCTGCCGATGGCGCTTTCCACCAGCGACGGAGCCGAGATGCAGCGTCCCCTGGCCACGGTCGTGATCGGGGGCGTGATCACGTCGACCTTGCTGACGTCCCTGGTGATACCGGCGATCTATCCGTGGTTTGCGCCGAAGCATTCGGGCGGAATCGTAACGGCGGACATTTAAGGGGAGCGACGAACGCATCAGGGGGAGCGGATTTCGAGTGCGGCCGCCCCGACGAGACCGTGATCCACACTCTCGCCCGGCCGGTCGTCGAGCAGCGTCTCCGCCGAGAGAGTGTTCGTTGGCTGCAGCAAAGATGTCACCGTGATCCGCTGGGGCTTCTCGGCAGACGAGTCCCGGAATTCAGCGACCGGGCGTTGATTGAGACTGATGGTCCAAACACCCGGCCACTGCTCAAAAATCAGGTCGACCTCTTCCTCGGGCCCCAGATTGGTTGGTCGATGGAACGTGCGGGTAAGACGCACAGGGTCGGAGCAGCCGGCAAACAGACTGTTCCAGTCAGCCGGGAGCCGAACTCTTTGTGCCGACCCCGCCGCCTTCGTGCCACGTTCTAATTGCCAGGGCCCGCGGAGATTGATTCGATGAGCGGTCATCGGCGTTCACAATCGCCGCTGGAGAATCTTGAGACGATCTTAACAAACGACAGGGATCATCCAGATGGCGGCAAGTGTCGCCCAATTGGTTCGACGGCGAACCCGGCGATCGATAGATCGGTCAAATCTTGGCTAGCAGGCAGGTTTTGCGCCTTTTCCCCACTCCGACCGTCTATGGCGGGTCGATACAAAGGCAAACAAAGGATCGCTAGTGGCGTAGGATAGGATGAGCTATACTCCGAACGCAATTCCAGACAGGGATCGTTTGCTCCCGGCGACGACGCGCCGGAACTAGGGTCTGGCTGAGTGGTCGTCGACAGAAGGCGAATTCGTTCGGTTTCTGAGCGGGAGCGCCCGCCGTTTGGCCCCAAGCTCGGACAGCGGCGGACGAGATTCTCTACAAGGTCGTAGAGTCATGCATCCAACGTCTCTTCCTGCGGCGGCTGACGCCGTCGCGCCCACTCCCGTTCAATCGCCCAATCCGGCCAACGGCAGCGCGCCGCCTGCGCCCGCCGCCGAAACGGCTGCCCGCACCTCCACATTCAAACTTCACCGCAAGACGTATTCCCTCTTGGGTGTTCAAATCGTGGGCACGGGGTCGTACGTGCCGGACAATTTGGTCACCAACGCCGAGCTGCAGAAGACGCATGGGTTCGATCCGGCTTGGATCGAGCAGCGCTCGGGCATCCTCGAACGTCGGCATGCACCGGCCGAGCTGGCGACAAGTGACCTGTGTGCCGAGGCAGGTGCCCGCGCCATGCGGGCGGCGGGTGTCGCGCCCGAAGGCATCGACCTCCTGGTACTGGGCACTTTTACGCCGGACCACCTTTGTCCGTCGACCGCCTGCCTGGTACAGGATATTTTGGGGCTCGAGGTTCCGGCATTCGACGTATAGGCAGCCTGCTCCGGGTTCATGTATGCGTTGGCGACCGCCTCGCAGTTCATCGTCACCGGCAACGCAAAGACGGCGCTCGTGATCGGCGGAGATACGAATAGCCGCTATATGAATCCACTTGATCAGCGGGTCTTTCCGCTCTTCGGGGACGGAGCCGGGGCAGCAGTTGTGACCCGTGGCGGGCCGGGGCAGGGTTTCGTCCGCTATCAGCTCGGTGCCGACGGAAGCGGTGGTCCCTTATTAGTGATTCCCGGCGGCGGCACCCGTATCCCTGCTTCGGTCGAAATGATCAACGCGGGCGACCAATATGTGAAGATGGACGGCCGTCAGGTCTTCAAATGGGCCGTCCGCGCGCTTTCGGACACTGTGGTGCTGGTGCTAAAAGAAGCCGGCCTGTCGGTTCACGACGTCTCGTTGTTTTTGCTCCACCAGGCGAATATCCGCATCATCGATGCGGCTGTCGAGTCGCTTGGCATCCCCGGCGAAAAAGTCTTCAACAACATCCAGCGCTACGGCAACACGTCGGGCGGCTCGATCCCCATCGCGCTCGACGAGGCGTTTCGCGCGGGACGCATCAAACCGGGCGACACACTCTTGATGTGCGGTTTCGGCGCGGGCCTCACCTGGGGCACGGCGCTCTTTCGCTGGTAAGCGGCGGCGACCGCGTGCTAAAAATGGCTGGCCGCTCGCAAAAGCTTGCGATTGGCCCGCTAATCTTGATTGGCACCGGAGCGACGCGATGAAACTGGGTATGGTCACCTACCAGTGGGGGGCCGACTGGGACCTTCCCACGATCTTTCGCAACTGCACGCAGACCGGCTACGAGGGGGTCGAACTGCGCACGTCGCACAAGCACGGTGTGGAAGTCACGCTCACGAGACAGCAGCGGGCCGATGTGCAGAAGCGATTTGTCGACTCGGGGATCGAGCTGGTCGGACTTGGCTCGACCTGTGAGTTCCACAGTTCCGACCCGGCCGTGCTCAAGAAAAATATCGACCTCACGAAACAGTTCATTGTCTTGTCGCACGATTGCGGCGGCGGCGGCGTCAAGGTCCGCCCCAACGGCCTCGTCAAAGGCAAGGACCGCAAAGGGACTGCCGAGCAGATCGGGATGGCCCTCCGCGAATGCGGCCAATTCGCGGAAGGCTACGGCATGGAGATCCGCCTGGAAGTGCACGGCAAAAGCAGCTCCGACTTGAGCCTGATCAAGGACATCATGACGGTCGCCAATCAGTCCAACGTCGGCGTGTGTTGGAACTCGAATCCCAGCGACGTGGTTGGCGGCTCGATTAAGTCCAATTTCGATCTGGTCAAGAACAAGCTCGGTCGCACGGCTCACATCAACGAGCTGTATTCGGGTTACCCCTACCGCGAGCTATTCAGCTTGCTGCGTTCCGCCGGCTTTGAAGGCTATTGCCTGGCCGAGTGCCAATCGACGAGCGATCCGCTGCACGTCATGCGTTACTACCGTGCGCTGTGGCGGGAACTTTCGCGATCGAACGACAAGACGGCGTGAGCCGATCGCGTCACGGATGACCATCCGGAGAGCGGACGCCGCGGACGGTCGCCGGCTTGGCGAAATCCCCTTCGGCAGGCCGTTCGATGATCGGCTGCTCGGACGCCGCCGCGCCGACCAAAGGGAGCAGTTCGTCGGTCTCTTTTTCGTCCGGCATCGAGACCTCATGAAAATCGGTCGCGTCGTCAACTTGCCGCAGCAAGAGGTAGATCACGGTGCTGGCGGTCCAGAAATAGCTGGCCACAAAGCCCGAGACCAACAGGCCCACTCCTTGTAGCCACGCGCCGGCGAACATCGAACCCATGGTGAGAGGACCGGATGCCGAACCGGTTAAGAGTCCCGGGCCCCCGACAGATTCCGGTGCCCCCAAAAGCAATCCCCCCGCTCCCGACGTGCCCAAGCTCGAGGCAATTCCGGCTGCCGCCAAGTAGGCGACCAGCGACGCCACGGAGTAGATAAACGTGATCACGAATGCGCCGTACGCGAGCGCCACGACGGCAAACCACAGGTAATGCCACGGCCGGCTGAAAACGTAGCTATACGCACGGCTGAACGCGTCAAATCCGTCGCTGGCTTCGGCGCTAATCGTCGCGTACATCAGCGGCCATCCGGCGGCGGCCCCAATCAAAATCAACGCCATGATGAAGCCGAAGAGCAGTTCCAATCCCCAGAACAACCCCAGGATCGGTGGGCCGGCGTAAGGCAGCCGCCCCAAAAATCCGCCGATCAAACACAGAATCCAAAAGACGCCAATGCCCGCGATCGGCAACAGCACGGCAGTCATGTAGGCGGGAAAATTCTGCAGCGAAAAGGCGATCGCTGAAGCCAGCGAAATCTTCGTGTCGCGAGCCTGTTCGACCGCCGCGATGCGGCACATCGCCCCCGCGACGACGGCCCACACGCAGAGCGCCCACGACAGACGGGTCCAGGCAAACGACTTCTGACTCCACGTGGCGTCCGCCCGTAAAATCGTTTGCGCCGGGACTACGATCGTCCGCGCGGGCCGCAGGACGCCCCCCCAGTCAGCCCCGGCAAGGAACAGCGCCCGCCAAGGATTCCTCAGAGCTGCGTCGAGCGAACCGATCGCAGCCAGCGCCTGCGGCCGATCCTCCCAACCAAAGGGTGCCTCCGGCTTGTCACCGGAGGGTGCATACGGAAGGTGCAAGAAGACCGCATCGCCGCATGCCAAAAGCACGACCGCAACGCATCCCAGCAATAACATCCGCAGGTCGATCGCCGTGCGAAAAACCCGAAAAAGACGCACCCAGGGGAACGTCCGCTTCCAATCGACTTTCGCAAAAACGGCGGAGTTTTCAGCCATCAAATTGGGCCGGACGGACGAGGGG
>CAYWOV010000065.1:0-9006 GCA_964459965.1 uncultured Planctomycetaceae bacterium
TGAGGGACCGCGGCGCAGCGAACCGGCAGCAGCGACGGCCTCAAATGCAGCGCCTGCGTCCGTGTCAGGCGGCGAATCGCCCAACACGGGTCGTGACCCCTTAATTCCAAAGAGTTCGTAATGACTCTTACCACCTTGAACGACATTCTCGATGTCCTCAAACATCGGCGAACTCATTGCAGAGAGCTGCTCGATTTGTCGCGACGCCAGAATCGAGTGATTGACGTGAGCGACTATTCCAGTCTTCTGGGGATCCTCGGTCAGAAGCAACGCATCCTCGGACGTCTCGACGAACTCAAGCGGCGCTATCCTGACCTCGGCCGTCAATGGGCAAGCTTGCGCGAAACGGGACAGCCCGACGTTCGGCGGGATTGCGAGGCGATCATCTCGGAAACGGAAGCGATCCTGGCCGAGCTGGTCCAGACCGAAAAGGACGGGGCGGAAGAGCTCAGCCAGCGCCGCGACGCCACCCGCAAACAACTCGAATCAATCGCTCAAGGCGTCCACATCAACGAAACCTACCGCGACAATATTGCACCGTTCAGCCATCGATTCCTCGATCTCAACCGCTAATCACATCTGATCCCGACAACCTTTCTGGTCCTTTCCTTTCCTCTCGTCTCGCCTTCTACCCCCCACCTGAGTTGGAACGCATGACTGCCATACCCCTCAATCGCCCTCTCTCTGCCGGCGCGCGCATTCTCCTCTGCACTGATCAACCGGCGCCGCTGTTCGAACTCTTGGCCGCCGCGGACGATCCCTCGCTGGACATCAATTCCGCGGAGATCGATACCGCCGATTCCGCAGCCACAGCCATTGAAAGGCTCGGCCTGCGGCCGTTCGACGTGTGCCTCGTCGATTCGACGTGGGACATGCCGACGGTCACTGATCTAGTCAGTCAGATTCAAGCTGCGCACCGATCGACGCAGGTTGTGCGTCTCTCGGATGCGGCCGACGAGCTAAGCGATAGTAGCACGGAGCCTGTGGAAGTCGTGCCACTTTTGTCGCCGCCCGCCGTTGTCCGGCGGCTCCTACGATCGGCGTTGCAGAAGGCGAAGTTGCAGTCCGAGAACCGCTCGCTAAAAAGACAGCTTCAATCGCGGGTTCTGAATGAGATTGTCGGCCAGAGTGAAGCGGCCAGCCACCTCCGCGAGTCGATCCGCGCCGCCGCCGACGATGACGGGTGCGTGCTTGTTTGCGGAGAGCCCGGTGCGGGTAACCAGCAAGCGGCGCGAGTTGTGCACCTGGCCAACCGGCGGGCGACGCGCCCCTTCATTGTTATCGACTGCTGCGTGCATTCGACCGAAAGCCTCGAACGGGAACTATTGGGCGAGCCGCCTGCATCGTCCGATGCGGCTGGGGCTGACGACGCGGGCCGCCTCTCGAGCGCGGCTGGCGGAACGTTGTTTTTTAAGAATGTCGAAACGCTTCCGATTGCGGCCCAAAAGAAATTAGCCAGTATTTTGGCGCGAAAGTCGTTTGCCTGTCCGGTCACGGGAAAAACGAGGCCGCTCGATGTTCGCGTGATGGCTTCGACGCATGTCGACCTGGCCGTCGAAGCTCAGGAGGGCCGCTTCCCAGCCGGACTCTACGAGAGTCTGGCGACTTGTACGATTCACGTCCCCCCCTTGCGGGAACGGCTGCAGGATATCGGCTTGCTCACCGAGCGCGTTCTCAATCATCTGGCTGCCGTCGAAGGCAAGCCGGTGAAGCGTCTGAGCGTGGAAGCGCTCAAGACGCTGCGATCGCACAATTGGCCGGGTAATCTGCGCGAGTTGGAAAACGTCATCGAGCGCGCCTGCTCGCTCGACGAATCCTTGCTGCTCACGGCCGAGGCGATCGCCCCTTGGATCGCCCGCACGGCGGAATCCGAGCCACACGAGCCTTCGAGCCTTTCGCTACGCGAAATGGAACGCAAGCTGATCGAGACAACGTTCGCGCGTTGCCAGGGAAACCGAGAGCAGACGGCGCGGCTGCTCAAGATCGGCATTCGCACTTTGTCCGGGAAACTTCGCGAATACGGGTATCCGCCCCGCGGCGGACCGGGCTCCAATCGCCGGTTAGCCAAGGCGGCTTGAACTTCAGGAACGGTGACCGTGCCATCGAGAAACCAGGATCACAAAGGAGCGGAGTGTGAGCTCGATCTTTGACGGTACGACAATTCCGCTATTGGAAAAGATCAATTTGTTCGCCGACCGTCGGCACGATGCGTTGACCGCCAATGTCGCCAATATCGACACGCCGAACTACAAGCGCCGCGACCTGCCGCTCGAAGCGTTTCAGAAGGCGCTTCGCGAGGCCATCGCCGGCGGCCAGTCGCGCATCGAACAAGGCGTCGCGTCCATGAACGGAGGCAGAGGGACGCGATCAACCGACGGCGGAGCGGCGGCGTTCCCCGAGCAGCTCTTTCAAGCGATCGAGTCGCAGTCGCCGAGTCTCACTTTCCAAGACAACAACAATCGAAGCATCGAGCACGAAATGATGGAAATGACCAAGAACAGCATGATGCAGAGCTTCGCAATCGAACTTATGAACACGCAGTTCAGCATGCTTCAAGCGGCAATTCGCGAACAAGTGTGAAACAAGAGATCACGGATCAGGCCTGCGGGAGGAGGCAATCTCCTCAACCGTCGCCCTGAGCGGAGGTGCGAAAAGTGTTCCGAACTCTCGACATCAGCACGAGTGCGTTAATTGGAGAGCGGCAGCGGATGAATGCCAGTGCCGACAATCTTGCCAACCTGAATACGACGCGCGACGCAGACGGAAAAGCGTCGCCGTTTCAGCGGCGGCTGGTGACCTTCGCCGCCCAATCGGACGGTTCGACGGACGGGCCTCCTGGTGTCACTTATCACGTCGCCGTCGACACGACCACACCACCGAGGCTCGTGTATGAGCCGGGCCATCCGGACGCCGACAAGAACGGATACGTGTCTTATCCGAATATCGACATGATGACCGAATTCGTGAATGCCGTCGAAGCAAGCCGCGCGTATCAAGCGAACCTGGTGGCGATCGACATCACAAAACAAGGCTTCACCCAAAGTCTCAAAATCCTCGGGTGACGCGCCGGCCTGAGCAGCCGGGCCTCTTTTAGGAGACCTTTACATGTCGATCTCGATCAACGGATTGGGGCTTCCGAAGCCTACGGTCCCCACCGCGCCGACCGCAGGACAGGGGTCCGTTCAGGCCGGTGAGGCCCCCGTCTTCCAGAACCTGCTGCTCAAATCGCTGAACCAGGTCAATGGCCTCGAGGCTTCGGCTAACGCCGCTGTCGAGAAGAGTTTCACGGGAGACGACATCACGCAAATCGAGGCGATGACTTCGATGAAAAAAGCCGACCTGGCGTTGCGGCTCATGATCCAGGTGCGCAACAAGATCATGGATGCGTACACCGAAATCAAGCAAATGCAGATGTAGGAAACGAGTAATTCAACATGCGTCGTACATTCGAACAAATCCTGGCCGTCTTCAATTCGCTGGCCCCTAGCCAGCGGATTACGTTGGCCGCCATCACAATCCTGATTCCGATCGGCTTTGTATTTTTCGCCTGGAACGGATCCTCCTCGTCGATGGTGCCCCTGTCGTACGGCAAAGTCTTTTCCTTGGATGAGATGCGCAACGCCGAGCAGGCACTGAAGGAAGCCAGCCTCTCAAAATTTCGCAGCGAGGGGCGGCAGATTCTCGCTCCGGCCAGCGAGGTCGAGAAATACAACGCCGCCCTGCTGCAATCCGGCAGCCTCCCCGCGCACTGGGCCGAAGAACTCGAGAAAAAGCTCGACGGCACAAACCCATTCATGAGTTCCGCGGAAAGCCTGCGACAGACGCGCGAAGCGCTGTTGGGAAAGCACCTGGTGCGGATGATCTTGGGCAGCCGCGATTTTGAAGACGCCGAGGTGTTGTGGACCCCGCTCAACACATCGCATTCGCGGTTCTCAAAAGACGTCCGCATGAAGGCGACGATCGTCGTCAAGCCGCGGGCCGGCCACGAATTGACGTCGCGGCAAGTTCAGGCGCTCCGTGATGCGGTCACGTTCGCAATACCGGACCTTAAAGACACCGATGTCGTCGTGTACGACCAGCTCAAGGGAGAATCGTACAAGCCCGACGGAGAAAACGATCCACTCGGCGGCAAGACACTGGCACTCTTGCGCGAGTCGTCGCAACTTTACGAACGGCGGATCAAGGATGCGCTCGCGCACATCACGCCTGACATCGTCGTGACCGTCAACGTCGACATCGACCCGACGCAACGGACGATCACGCAGACGATGAAGTATGACCCGAAGAAGAGTCTGGAGCAGACGCAAACGGAACAGAAAAAGTTGGAGCGCTACCGGCAGCAGCCGGCGCAGGCCGAGCCGGGAGTCAAATCCAATCAGCCGCGATCGCTCGTCACCAATCCGGGAATCACGCAAGACCGCACCGTCCAAGACGATTCGACGACGACCATTCGCAGCCCGGGCGGCGAGGCGGTCTACACGGAAGCCATTCCCGCACTGCCCAAAGTCGTCACCGTTTCGGTGCTGATTCCAGAGGACTACTACACGAAGGCGTTGGAAATCGACAAGGCGGCCCAGGGTCAATCCAAGTCGGGCGGCGCCGGCAAATCAGTCGAAAAGATCAAGGAAGAAACCGAGCAGGCCGTCAAGAACATCGTCGCCGGCGCGATCCCGATGGATCCGGCCAATCCCAATCCGAAACAAATTACCGTCAGCTCGTATGTCCGCATCAAGGATGCACCGCCAGAGATTCACACTTCGTCGTTGGAAACGGTGACATCGCTTGTCAGCCAATGGGGAAGCGCGGTCGGTCTCGGCGTCTTCGCCCTTTGGGCGCTGTGGATGCTGAAAGGCACGATGCCCAAGTCGGCGTCGCCACCGGCAGCGTCGGCCCCGGAGACGGCAGCCCTCAGCCCTTCATCGCCCGGAACCTCTCCGCAAGCGATCCTGGAAAAGGAACTTCCGCTCGAGGAGGAAGAAGCGATCGCCACGCTGAACGATCGAGACCTGGTCCAATCCATGGTCCGTGACAACCCGGAAATGGCCGTCGCCATCATCGGCAAATGGCTGCAAGGAGCCCGATGAGCGGTGAGTTTTTTCAGTACCGTTCCACTTTTCTCTCAATCCTGACCCCTAATCACTGGCCTTTCTAACGCATGGACGCTGTTCGCAAAGCTGCCATATTGTTGCTCAGCCTCGAAAAGGCCATTGCGGCCGAGGTTTTGAGCCAGCTTCCCAAGTCGCTGGTCGAATCGGTAATGCTCGAGATCGCCAAGATCGACGACGTCACCAAAGACCAGGTCGAAGCCGTGCTCCGCGAGTTTCGAGGCATGGCCCGCGAGCGGGTGCCGATCGAACGCGGCGGCATCGAGTTTGCCAACGACCTCTTAAGACAGTCGCTGGGCACCGAGGGGGCCGGCGAGATCCTGGAAAACGTCCGCAATTCGATCAACTCGGTGCCGTTCGGCTTCCTGCATAAGATGGGCGCCGAGAATATTCTCACCTTCATCATCGAGGAACACCCGCAGACGATCGCCCTCATCATGTCGCACTTGCCGACCAACATGGCGGCGGAGGTTTTGTCGGGACTGCCTTCCAACAAGCAGATCGAAGTGATTCGCCGCGTGGCCCACATGGAGCAGACGAACCCGGAGGTCGTCAAGGACGTCGAGGCCAGTCTCGAACGGCGAATGAAGTCGATGTTCAACCAGCAGCTCGAAAAGGCGGGAGGCGTGCGGCTGGTCGCCCAAATCCTCAACGTGACCGACCGGATGACGAATAAGGGCGTTCTGGAAAGCCTCGAACAGGAAGACGCCGACCTTGTCGACGAAATCAAACGACTGATGTTCGTATTCGACGATCTGCTCAAGCTCGACGACAAGGCGATCCAGGCCGTGCTCAAAGAGGTCGACAACAACCAGTGGGCCATCGCCCTCAAGGGCGCCTCCGAAGAACTCAAGCAGAAAGTCCTGGGCAACCTGTCCGAGCGGGCCGCCGAGCTACTCAAAGAAGAAATGCAATACGCCGGCCCGCAGCGCGTCAGCGACGTTGAGGCCATGCAAGCTCAGATCGTCGAGGTCGTGCGGCGGCTCGAGGATTCCGGCCAGATCGTCGTCGCCAGCGGCGACCAGGAGGAATTCATCTCTTGACCACGCCGCAGCCCCTCGAAATTCCGGCTCAGACGCGATTGCTCAAGGCCAACGACCTGCGCGGACTAGGGTCCAAAGTCGCCTTCAATTTCGAGGACCTCGTGCAAAGAAGCGAGGCCTATGTGGAGTCGATCCGCAAACAGGTTCGCGAGATGCTTCAGCAGGCCGAATCCGAAGTGGAAACGATCCGCCGGGAGGCACACGCGCGGGGCCTTGAACAAGGTCGGCAGGAAGGCCTGCGCCAAGCCGCCGAATTGATCGAAAAGCGGGCTGCCGAAATTGCCGACAAAACGTCTCGCGACAATCTGGCGACAACCCTCCCTGCCATGAAAACAGCGGCCGAGGCCCTCGTCATCGAGCGCGACCGCTGGCTGGCGGATTGGGAAGGGACCGCCGTCCGCCTGGCGACCTCGATTGCCGAGCGGCTGATCAGGCGACGTCTCGAACTCAAGCCCGATCTCGCACATGACATGATCAAAAGCGCGCTGCAGCTGGCGGCCGGATCGCCTCAAATCAAGATCAAGCTCCACGCCGACGATGCGACCCTGTTGGGCAGTCACGCCGCGGAAGTCGTTCGGGCGCTCGCCGCGTGTGGAGACGCACAAATCGTTCCCGACAACACTCTGTCGCGCGGCAGCTGCGTCGTAGAAACGCAGCATGGCACGATCGATGCGCGGCTTGAAACGCTCTTGGATCGCATCGTCTCTGAGCTTCTTGAAGGTCACGATTGAAATGCTCGCAGTTGCCGAACAAGTCGACACAATCTTGCCGTTCGCCCTGGACGGCACGGTGAGACGAATCATCGGATTGACTGTGGCCGCGGCCGGATTCCCCGCTCCACTGGGCTCAATCTGCCGAATTCACCGTGAACAAGGAAGTGTGGTCGACGCTGCCGTCGTGGGCTTTCAGGGCGAGGAAACGCTGCTCCTTGCCTACGGAGACCTGGCCGGCGTGCGGCGCGGAAATCGCGTGACTCTCTTGCAGTCAGTCCCGGCGGCCCGAGTCGGCGATCGGCTGCTGGGCCGCGTGCTTGACGGTCGCGGGCGATTTATCGACAACCGTCCCGCCCCTGCACGGCCGCATCGCATTCCACTGCACGGAAAGCCGACGCCTCCACTGGGCCGACCGCGGATCGATTCACCTCTGAGCACGGGCGTTCGCGTTATCGACGCATTATTAACGTGCGGCAAGGGACAGCGATTGGGCATTTTTTCGGGCAGTGGCGTGGGAAAGAGCACACTCTTGGGCCAGATGGCCAAAGCCAGCTCGGCCGACGTCAACGTGATTGTCCTGGTCGGCGAGCGGGGACGCGAAGTTCGCGAGTTTCTCGAACGCGACCTCGGCTCCGAGGGTTTGGCCCGTTCGGTGGTCGTCGTGGCAACAAGCGACGAGCCGGCACTCGTCCGCTTGAACGCCGCTTTCCTGGGAACGGCCATCGCCGAGTATTTCCGCGACACTCGTCGGGACGTGCTGTTGATGATGGACAGCGTAACCCGCTTCGCGCTGGCCCAACGCGAAATCGGGCTGGCAGCCGGTGAGCCGCCGGCCACGCGCGGTTACCCACCCAGCGTCTTCGCCCTTCTGCCGAGATTATTGGAGCGCAGCGGCCGCACCGCTCAAGGCAGCATCACGGGTTTTTACAACGTGCTCGTTGAAGCCGACGACGCGAATGAGCCGATCTCGGATACCGTGCGCGGCACGTTGGATGGGCACATCATGCTGTCCCGCAAACTCGCCTATCAAGCCCATTGGCCCGCCATCGATCCGCTGGCAAGCATCAGCCGATCCATGAATGACGTCGTGACGGCCGAACATCGCAACGCGGCCGATAGCCTCAAGCAACTCCTCGCTGCCTATCAGCAGTCAGAGGATTTGATCACGATTGGAGCCTACCAGATGGGCTCGAATCAGTTGGTCGATCTGGCAATCAAGTTGCGCGGCCCAATCGATGTCTTTTTGCGTCAGGGCTCGACCGAGCGCGTGACGTTCCCCATCGCGATCGACGGTTTGATGCGCTTGGCTCGGCTGCGGCAGGGGCTTGTCATGCCCGATGATCGGCAGACCGCCGCCAATGCGGCGCAAAAGCCCGCTCCGCGGCGTCCCGCTGCTCGTCCGCCGGCACCGGGAGCTAAGACGTGAACGGATTCGTCTTTTCACTCGCGGCCCTGCTCAAATACCGCAAAAACCGGCGGGATCACTGCCAGCGTCTCTTGGCCCAGATTTTGGCCGATGAGGCCGGCCTGCTCTCACAGCGTGGAAAGCTGATCGCCCAACGCGAGCGCCAGTTCGAGGAGATTCGTGGACTCAGTCGCAAGGGCCACGTCACCGTCGACGGTGCAGCCACGAGGCGTTACCACAGCATCCAGCTCCTGGGCAACGTCCGCGGAGTGGATGAACGTCGGCAATTGGTCGCCAAGCAGCTTCTGCTCTGCCGGCAGGCCCTGTCCAAGGCGGACGCGGACGTGAAAGTGCTCGAACGCTTGGAGGAGAAGCAACGGGCCGCCTTCATCTATCGTGCCGAGCAACGCGCTCAGCATGAGCGCGAGGACGCTTGGACCTCCCGTTGGCTGCTGGAGAAATCCCGATGATCCGATCCTTTTGGGTCGTTTTGAGCGTCGGATGCGTCACCGTCATGCTTTCGGAGGCAGTCGGACTGGCGTTGCTCTGGTCACAAGGACTCCTGAGCACAAGGCGCATTCGCGAAGTGCGCGAAGTGTTCGGGCCGCAGGAGAAGGAGGCCGTCGCCTTCGAGGCTGAGCCGCAACCGGCCCAGCCGTCATCACAGGACGTGCTGCGCGACCGCAGCCTGCGCGTTTTGTCACTGACTTCATTGGAGACCGAAGTCGGGCTCCTGAAAT
>CAYWOV010000066.1:0-8955 GCA_964459965.1 uncultured Planctomycetaceae bacterium
TCGCCGTAGCCGTTTTCGAGATCGGCGCTGACGGGTAGATCGGTGGCCGAAACGATGTCGCCGGCATGCTCGAGCACACGTTCCCGGCCAACCTGGTAATCGCGTCGCCCCAGCGAAAACGCGAAACCGGCGCTCGTCGTCGCCAGGGCCTCGAATCCCATCCGCGCGAGAATTCGGGCCGTTCCGATATCCCACGGGTTCGGAATGATGAACGCACCGGGCCGCTCGTGCAGGGCACGGAAGGCGCGGCCTTTTTCGAGCTGGCTGACGGGTGAGGTGCTGGGAGTTGCGGTGGGGTCGGTCACCAGGGCACTGCCCTGGACCCGATGGCCGTTCGGGTCCAGTTCTCGAAGGTACGCCTGCGGCCTCGGCGCTGTGCTGCGTAGCGGCTTAATCGTCCTGCATCCTGCACGTGGCGTTGGCAGAGAGGCAGCGGCAAAAAGGGCGTCGGCAGGGAAAAACTCTCTGCCCGCATTATAAACAAAAGTTGCACAGTTGTTCAAATTGAAATGGGCAATTCTTGAGACATAAGTCTAATTATATATTTTACTTATGGCAAATTTGCCGCGCTAAAAAGTGTGACTTTTTTGGGGTCGAGCCGACTTTTTTTGGGTGATGCCGACTTTTTTGGCGTCTTCAGGTTTCCTTTTTTACGCCCCCAAAAAGCCAAAAAAGTGTACAGAAACTGACCACTTCGGTGCGAAAGAGGGGCGCGGGCCGTTCGGCGAATTGCCCAACGCGGGCTGGGCCGGGTTCGTATCGGTGGTGGCGACTTGCCGATTCGACGCGCCCCGCGACGCCCATCGGCCGATGAAATCTTTACGGCCCCAATCGCTTCGGACCTTCCGCGCGCTTGGCCCGATGTGACAGACTTGAACGGTGGCGCTCGTTCTGGACAACGGGCGGTTTTCGGCTTCTGAACCGGCCCGTGCGAAATGCAGCAATTCGTTTTCGCCTGCATCCTTCCGTCGTTCCTGATCTCGCTGTGCGTGACCGGAGCCATGCGGTCGATTGCGCCGCGGATCGGGCTGCTCGACCTGCCCGCAGCCCGCAAAGTGCACAAAAAACCGACCCCCTTGGGCGGCGGTATCGGCATCGTTTGCGGGGTCGTCGTTCCCCTTTTATGCGCGGAACTGGCGGCCAAGTTTCTCGTCAACCACGGGGATCTGCAGGAAAAACTCCTCGGCGACGTGAATTTGTCCCCCGCCGGCGTGCTGGAACATCGCTTTCAACTGTGGTGGATCCTGGGTTGCGGAGTGCTCCTGTCGGTCATGGGGCTCATCGATGACAAAAAAAACCTGCACTGGCTTCCCCGGCTGGTGATTCAAATCGGCGTTGCCTGCGTGTTGGTCTTTGTGGCCGACATGCACGCGACGGTTTTTATGCCACCGTCATTGGATATCCTGCCCAAGCTGTTGAGCGTGTTGTGGATTCTGATCCTCATTAACGCGTTCAATTTTCTCGACAATATGGACGGGCTTTCTTCGGGCATTGCCCTCATCGCGGCGGTCGTCGTGGCGGCGGTGATGCTCAGCATGACAGGACAACCGCACTGGCTTGTTGCGGGCCTGATGCTCGTGCTCATCGGCTCATTGACCGGGTTTTTGTGCCACAACTGGCACCCGGCCCGCATCTTTATGGGCGACACGGGGAGCTACTTTATCGGCCTCGTGATGGCCTGCGCGACCTTGCTGGGAACGTACTATGATAAAGAGGGAGTGCCGGGAAGCCGGCACGTCCTTTTGGCGCCGCTGTGCATTCTGGCCGTTCCGCTGTATGACTTCTGCTCTGTGATCGTGATTCGGACGTTCCAGGGTCGCAGCCCTTTTCATGCGGATAAGAGCCACTTTTCCCATCGGTTGGTCGAGTTGGGACTGCGTCCGCGGGATGCCGTGCTCACCGTTCACCTTGCCACGCTGACCACCGGTTTGGCGGGGCTGCTTTTGTATCACGTTTCCGACTGGTCGGGGGCATTTCTCGTCGTAGCACTTGTGATTTGCACGCTGGCTATCATCGCAATCCTTGAAACCGTCGGCAGGCGGCAGAACGGCAACGGCGATCATTGACTGCCTCATCGAATGCGACTGGCGGCCAGTCGGCAAGACGCCATGAGTAGACTTCGGCGGAAAAAAGTCGGCGATCCCGCGGCTGGCAGGGCTTCGATGCCGCGGCCGCAGACGGTCGGTCAAGCGACGACATCGCCCGCGGATCCGATCGGAGCGATTGCTGCCGTCCTGGTCACCGCGCTCGTGGTCGTCCGTTGGCTCGTGCCGGCCGAATCGGGGCCAGACGGGGATACGCTGTGGATCGTCCAACTTTGGTTCGCCGCGGCCGTTATTTGGGCCTGGGGCCGAATTCGCAGCGAGAATTGGACCATCCGACTGAACGCTTTTGACGCGGCTCTTTGGGTGGTCATCGCCGGTCACGTCATCTCCGCGTCGACCGTCTTTTGGCACGGGGGGAATCAACGCGCCGCCTTGAACATGGCCTGGGAATGGGTTGGTCTGGGCATCACGTTTTTCCTGTTGCGGCAGATCGTGTTGCCGAGCGACGGCACCGCGAGTCGGCTGGTGCTGATTGTCGTGACCCTCGGCGTCGTGCTCGCGGGATTCGGGATTTGGCAGCATTACATCTATTACCCGCGCGCCTACGAGGAATATCACAGCCTCGAAACCGAGTTGGAAAAACTGCGTGAAAACCCGGCGGAGAACGCCCGGCAGATCGGCAAATTGGAGTTCGATCTGCAGTCACAGGGCGTGCCGAGCGAGAAAGCCGCTTTGCAGCAATTCGAAAACCGACTGCGTTTCAGCAATGAACCCTTTGGTCCTTTTGCGCTGGCCAACACGTTTGCCGGTTTTTTGTTTGTTTCGATTGTTTTGGCCGGCGAACTGTTTCGTACGGCTCGCCGACCACTGACGGCGATCAATGCGATTACCTGGGCCGGCGCTTTTCTGCTCCTCGTCTATTGCCTCGTGCTCACAAAAAGCCGAACCGCGTGGATTGCGCTTGTTGTCGCGCTGGCCTTTTGGGGCGCGTGCTCTCTTTTGACCGGAAGGGCCCGCGTTGGCCGGCGATCGCTTGTTGCCGGAGCAGGGGTTTTGGCCGTGCTCGGCGTGATGTTCGGCCTGGCCGCGATTAAAGGCGGTTTTGATGTGCAAGTGATTTCGGAAGCCCCCAAATCGCTCGAGTACCGCCTGCAATATTGGTCCGGCGCAATGGGCGTCGTCCGCGAACATCCGATTTTAGGAGCGGGCCCGGGCAATTTCCGCCATCATTACTTGCGTTACAAAATGCCCGAATCGAGCGAAGAAATCGCCGATCCGCATAACCTGATTCTCGACCTCTGGACGAGCGGCGGTCTGCTCGCACTCATGGGATTCCTTGGCTGCTTCGCCTCGCTCGTTGCGCCTTTTCTTCGCCGGCGCGAGACGGAACCGACGCCTGATAGCTCGCCTCATCCGGGCGATCCTGCGGCCTGGTCGATCGTTCTGCCCGGCGTCGTCGTCGGCTTTCTGCTTGCCGTTCTCGCTCCTGTACTTTCGGCCAGCGGCAATTTCGATGTGTGGACGACTCTGCTGTTCTGCGGCTGGTTGGTCGTCTTTGGCCTCCTCCGCCGTCAACTCGGCACGAGCCGGCTATCGGGCGCCGCTTTGGGCGGAGCCTTACTTGGACTGTTTGTGCACCTTTTGGGCGCCGGCGGAATCGAAATGCCGGCCGTGGTGCAGATATTTTTGGTTCTCGCTGTGCTTATTTTTGCCATCACTCCAGGCGGAGCGTCGACACACGAATCGCGAAAATTCGTTCTCGCGGTTGGGGGAGCAGCGATCGTGTTTTTCGTTGGCTGCCTGCTGACGGCGACGCTTCCTGTGCTCAGCCGCCGCGCACTGATGGCGTCGGGCGACCAGGCCATGCTGATGGAAGGAGATGCGAACCGGGCGATTCTCGACTTTGGCGCCGCGGCCCTCCGCGATCCGTTCAGCCCGGAGCCGCCCGAAAAGTTGGCGGAAGGCTTGTTCTCGCGTTGGCAATCGGGGAGGGGCACACCCTCAGCGATCGACGATTTTGCGAAGAGCCAAGCGGCGCTCGAGATGGCGATCAAGCTCGATCCGTTTAATCCCAGGTTGTATCGCCGTCTCGGCCAGATGGATCTCGCGAAGTTTGCACGCAGCGGCGACAAGCGCGACGCTGACGCGGCCGCCGACGCGCTGACGCACGCCGTCGAGCGGTATCCGAACGATTCGTCCCTGCGAGCGATGCGGGCCACCGCGCTGTCAGACGCTGGACGCGTCAAAGCGGCCAAGACCGAAGCCGAACGCGCCTTAGAGCTCGACGAGATCAATCGGCAACACGGTCACACTGATCGCTACCTTGCGGACGCCACAGTGCTGCAACTTCGCCGTTTCGTTGCCGAAGTTGCTCATTGAGCAAAAAAAGGCCGCGATTCCCGGGGATTGGGAATTGGGCCGTTCCAACGAGGCTTGCGTCAATGGCGTATTGGTTAAGGTGGCCTTGCGCGCGGACGTCAAATCCTGCGATCGACGGAATCGACCGCTGGGGACTTACTCCCCCCGACTTGGCATCCCGGTCTGATGGCGAATTGGCTATCATCGCGGCCCGAGCGGCTGAAATTGGCCTGGTCGAATGCCCGGGCACTTTGAACGGATTTCATTTTCTTGATTCGAAGAGAGCAGCGAATGCCGCACGAGATGTGGAAGGCCGTTCCGATTGGATTGGGGATCGTGGCAATCGCGCTGGTCGCCGGGTGCCCGTCTGGCTGCTCCGACTCACTCTCGCCGGCAAATGGCGATTCGCCAACGGCCGACAAGACACCGCTGAAACAAGTTGAGCACCCTTCCATCGTGCCGAAGCCGATGCTCGAGGGATGGAAAAAACCCGCTCTGGCAATTGTCTTTTCCGGCGAGCAGCACGGGTACATGGAGCCGTGCGGCTGCTCGATCACGCAGTCGGGCGGTCTGTCGCGGCGGGCCGATTGCTTTCGGCAAATCGCGAAGGAAAAAGGCTGGCCGTTAACGGCGCTCGATCTGGGCGGCCTCGTCCGCAAGGACAACGAACAGAACAAGTTTAAGTTCCAAGTGATGCTCGCCGCGCTCAACGAGCTTGGTTACAAGGGGATGGCTCTGGGGACCGAGGAATTGCAGCTTGAGCACCTGACGCCGGGGTTTCTGCTTTCGCAATCGGCACCGTTGAACGATGGAAAATCGCTTTCGTTGGTCAACTCGAACGTCGAATTCACGCTCTTCAAGGAAGCCGGGGCCACTCCGGCCGTGTCAACTCGAATCGTCACAGTCGACGGTCACAAGTTCGGCGTGACGGCGATTTTTGGCAAGAGCTTCAAATCGATCCTGTTTGGCCCGGCAGCCGACCCGCAGATCTCCGTCAAAGATCCCGAGGCGGCGCTGCCGGCGGCTATTGCCGCGCTTCAAAAGGAGAAGCCCGAATTCCTCGTTTTGCTAGCGCATGCGGAGCGTGACGAAGCCATTGCGTTGGCGAAAAAATTCCCGGAGTTTCAGCTGGTTGTGACGGCCGGCCCGGAGGACGGCAACGACACGCCGCAGCACATCGGTAAGACACTTTTGGTGGAAGTCGGCCAAAAGGGCAAGCATGTTGCCATCGTCGGTTACTACCCCGAAAACAAGGCGACGCCGTTCCGCTTCGAACTGGTCGATCTCGACAAGGAGCGATTCAAGGACACTCCGGCGATGCTCAGCCGGATGCGCGAGTATCAGAACATGCTCAAGTCGAATTATGACGCCGTGCTGCAGGATCTGCCCAAGTCGCCAGCGCCGGGCGGCGACCAATATGCGGGTGTCGAGAGCTGCAAGGAATGTCACAAGAAAGCGTATGCAGTTTGGAAGGACACGAAGCATGCACACGCCTACGAGAGCTTGATCACCGGGCGGGAGGGAACCCCAAATCCGATCCCCCGTGTCCACGATCCGGAATGTCTCGCCTGCCACACCACGGGCTGGGAAACCCAGCAAATGTATCGTTACGACTCAGGTTTCGTCAGCGCTGAGAAGACGCCGCATCTAAAAGGGCAGCAGTGCGAGAACTGCCACGGCCCCGCCGCTCACCATAACGAGCTGGAAGCGCAATGGAAGAAAGATCCAAAGTCAGTCAAGAAGGCCGAACTCGATGCGTCCCGCCACCGGCTCCATCTCACTGTGGACGAGGCCAAGAAAACACTCTGCTATCGCTGCCACGATCTGGATAATGACCCCAACTTTACTTCCATGTCGTTTCCAAAGTATTGGGAGCAGATCGCACACCCCGGCAAAGACTGACGGGATTCCGCGGCACCGATGACGACTGAATCTCCGAAATCGATCAAGGCGTTTCGCGAAGAGCGAGTGCTCGAGACAGGCTGGAATGACGGCACGGTTCAGCGGACCGCCTTTAAGACATTGCGATCGCAATGCCCGTGTGCCGGCTGTGTCGACGAGTTGACTGGCATCCGGACTCTCGACGTCGACGCCATTCCCGAGAATATTGCTCCTTCGCGAATCGAGCTTTGCGGAAACTACGCGCTCAAGATCGAGTGGAACGACGGACATTCGACCGGACTGTATACTTGGCGGCGCCTGGCCGAGATCGGAATAGCCGGTCTCTGAAGCCGACGGCCGTCTTGAGGCGCGAGCCAATGAGTTACGAAGTCGAACTCAAGTTTCCGATCGCGGACCCCGCCGATCTCACGCTTCAATTACTCGCACGCGGCGCCACGCAGGGCCGCGTCGTACACCAATACGATCTCTATTTCCGGCACCCGTCGCGCGACTTTCGGGAGACGCACGAGGCGCTTCGCATCCGACGCCAAGACGACGACGTGTTCATCACGTACAAGGGACCGGTGGTCGACAAGCAAACCAAAATGCGACGCGAAATCGAAATCGCCGTCGGTCGGCGGCGGCAAGACTTCGATCGGATGCGCGAGCTTTTAATGATGCTCGGATTCGAGCCCGTTCGGCCGGTGGAGAAGACGCGGGCCCTGTTCCATCTCGTGTGGGAAGGCCGCGAACTGGAACTGGCCGTCGACTCGATCGATGACTTGGGGACTTTCTTGGAAATCGAAGCGATTGCCGAGGAAGGCGATCGCGACAAAGCCCGCGATGCCATCTTGGGGCTCGCGGAACGGCTCGGTTTGAGTAACCCGGAACGGCGTTCTTATCTGGCACTCATGCTGGAGCGAGATGCCCGGCAAGCCGCGTCCGAGAGCAACTCTGGCTCGCGAGGATAAGTTGTCGGCTGTCCCAAAAATGCCCCGTTTTCCTTGTGTTTCGGCCTTGAAAAAGTCCGATTGAGTTAATACTATCTTTTTGTACACTACATCCGTCCCTCAGCAATCAGGACGCCCTTTCAAATTCCCGGATCAATCGTCGAGGATGATCTCCATGACCACCAAGATATCGAAGAATAACGGTCCCCCGGCTACCAAAGATCGCCCAAAAAAAACAGAAACTTCGCAAGCGAAAAACGAGTCGCAAGTGCTTCTGGCCAATGCCCTGGGTCAAATCGAAAAGACCTTCGGCAAGGGCTCGATCATGAGGCTCAACGAGGATGCCAGCGGTCTGGCCATCCAGGGGATCTCGACAGGCGCTTTGTCGTTGGATCTCGCCCTGGGTGGACGGGGCTTCCCGCGCGGCCGGGTGATCGAGCTTTTCGGGCCGGAATCGAGTGGCAAAACGACGCTGGCCTTGCACGCGATCGCCAGTGCACAGAACGACGGGGGAATCGCCGCATTCATCGACGCCGAGCATGCGCTCGACCCCTCGTGGGCCAAGCGATTGGGTGTCAATCTCGAAGACCTGCTGGTCAGCCAGCCGTCGTACGGCGAGGAAGGGCTCCAAATTGCCGAAATGCTCATCCGCTCCAATTCGGTCGACATTATTGTGGTCGACTCGGTCGCGGCTCTCGTGCCAAAAGCCGAACTGGACGGAGAGATCGGCGATACGCATGTCGGCTTGCAGGCCCGGATGATGAGTCAGGCCATGCGAAAGCTCACCGGGGCGATCTCCAAATCCCGCACTACGGTCATCTTTATCAATCAGATCCGCGAAAAGATTGGCGTGATGTTCGGCAGCCCGGAAACGACTCCCGGCGGTCGAGCGCTGAAATTCTACTCGTCTTGTCGCGTCGACGTTCGCCGCGTCAGCACGTTGAAGGAGGGGGACAATACAATCGGCATCCGGATGAAGGCCAAGATCGTCAAGAACAAGGTCGCTCCTCCGTTCCGCTCGGCCGAGTTCGACATGCTGGGACACTGCGGCATTAGCCTTGAGGGTGACATTCTCGACTTGGGAGTGGAAGACCGCGTCGTCGATCGCAGCGGCACCTGGTTTAGCTTCGGTGAAACTCGCCTCGGCCAGGGGCGCGACAAATCACGCGTCTTCCTCGAAGAGAACCCGGACGTTCTGGCGAAGATCAAGCAGAAAATCCTCGAAGCTCGGGGACTAGCCGTCCGCCCGACGCAGGAATCCAACGGCCAATCGGCTGAGTGAGCTGCAACTTTACTGGCTTGCTTGACCGGCATGCTGCCGTTTCGCCAATGCCGCGGCTGTTATGGCAACGGCAAGCGACGCTTGGGTGTTGCGCGGTCCACAGCTACCATTACGGCATGAAGGGTCCCTGCGCGCTTTATAAACGCCGCTTCGTCGCGCCGGTTTTGGCTGCGCTGGCGGTCGCATTCTGCCTGGCTCTCGGGCCGGCGAGCGTCCGTGCTCAAGACTTGGATGGGCTCGCCGCGGCCTCCGCCATGGAGCGAGTCTTTGTCGATGTCATCCACCGCGTCGAGCCATCGGTTGTCAGCGTTGCGCGCGTTCGGCCGGGCCCGAGCTTGAATCAGTTCAATCCGTTCGAACTCGAAATGAAGGGACGTGACCCGGAGCGCCCCGAATCGCCCGACTTTGTTCCAAACGAATTTGGCACCGGCATCGTGGT
>CAYWOV010000067.1:0-6714 GCA_964459965.1 uncultured Planctomycetaceae bacterium
ACCCGCCGCCAGGACGGCAGCTACGTTCGCTTCGATCACAACGCGGTCGTCTTGATCGACGACGACGGCAATCCCCGCGGCACCCGCATCTTCGGAGCGGTGGCCCGCGAATTGCGCGACCGCAAGTTCACCAAGATCCTGAGTCTCGCCAGCGAAGTCGTCTGAAGGAAATCGTCTAAGGAAGTGGGTTGGGGGCGTTATGAAAATCAAACGTGGCGACCAGGTGGTGGTGATCTCCGGCGATCAGGCCAGCACCACTCCCCACAAGGTGACTCAGGTCTTGAACGGCGGCAGCAAACTGCTGATCGAGGGGATCAACCGCGTCTTCAAGCACGTGAAGCGCGGCCATCCCAAGAGTCCGCAAGGTGGCCGGCTCAACCTCGAGATGCCAATTGACATCAGCAAAGTCATGTTTTACTGTGGCTCGTGCAGCAAGGGTGTCCGCGTCGGCTTTCGTTTTCAGCCGAACGGCGGCAAAGAGCGCTTCTGCAGATCGTGCAAGACGGCGCTCGGCTCCGTGGGACCTGTCAAAACAAAAGCGGCGGCCGGCCGCTGAGATCCGCGTATAATCTGCCGGTTGTGTATTTTGTCCACCATTAAATTAGAACGTCGTCAAACAGAAATAATGATCGATTCGTCATGGCCAGGTTGCTGACACAATATCGCGAGACGGTCGTTCCCGCCCTCAAGACAAAGCTCAAGCGGGAAAACGTCCATTCGTTGCCCCGCCTGACCAAAATCGTGATCAGCATGGGCGTCGGCAAGGCCCGCGAAGACCGCAAACACCTCGACGAGGCGATGGAGCATCTGGCCCAGTTGACCGGCCAGCGCCCGCAAAAGACGCGGGCCCGCAAATCGGTTTCCGCCTTCCGCCTCCGCGAGGGGATGGAAATCGGCTGCCGGGTCACGCTCCGCGGCAAGTTGATGTACGAGTTTCTCGACCGGCTGATTACGCTGGCTTTGCCCCGCGTGCGCGACTTTCGCGGCCTCAATCCGAAGTCGTTCGACGGCCGCGGAAACTACAGCATGGGGCTCAACGAACAGTTGGTGTTCCCGGAAATCCAGGCGGACAAGGTTCATAACGTACAAGGCATGAATATTTCGGTCGTGACCACGGCCAAGAACGACGACGAAGCGAGGGTGCTCCTCAAGGAACTGGGCCTCCCGCTGCGGACCGAGGCCTGACGCGCCCGACGCTCATTAAAGAAAGTCTCGAATGGCGAGCAAAGCAAAGATCGAAAAAGCGAACCGCAAGCCCAAGTTCAGCTCGCGCATCGAACATCGCTGCAAGCTGTGCGGCCGGCCGCGGGCCGTTTACCGCAAGTTCAAGCTGTGCCGTATCTGTTTCCGCAAGCTTTGTCACGAGGGGGTCATCCCCGGCGCGAGGAAGGCGAGTTGGTGAAACCATGATGACCGATCCAATCGCCGACATGCTGACCCGCGTGCGCAACGCCGTGCGGATTGAGCGACCGGCCGTCGACATTCCTTCCTCGAAGATCAAGGTGAATATCGCCGCGGTCCTCAAACGCGAGGGCTATATCTGGGATTACGAGGTGGTCGAGCAGCCGCCGCAGAACGTGCTGCGGATTCACCTCAAATACGGTCCCAACGGCGAACGTGTGATTCAGCGGCTCGACCGGGTCAGTTCGCCCGGCCGCCGGGTCTTTGCCCGGGTCGATCAGATGCCCGACGTGTTGCAGGGATTGGGCATCAGCATCGTTTCCACCAGCCACGGCGTCATGAGTAATCGCGAGGCGCGTAAAAAAGGCGTGGGCGGCGAAGTGTTGTGCAAGTTGTGGTGAAACGGGCGCCCTCCCTCTCAAATCGGAATTCCGGCCTCGAAAACCAGTCACGACCGAAGACCTGAAAATGTCCAGAATCGGCAGGAAACCCATCGTAGTTCCGAGCGGCGTCGAGATTCGCATCGCCGACGGGACGGTCGCGGTCAAAGGCAAGAACGGCGAGCTGAAGTTTTCGCCGCATGCCGCGATGAAGATCGAGTTCGACGCCGCCGCGCGGCACCTGACCGTAGGCCGGCCTGATGACATACGGGCCAACCGCGCGTTGCATGGCCTCACGCGAAGCCTGCTGAATAACATGGTGCAGGGCGTGCAAACGTATTTTGAGAAGCGGCTCGAAATTCAGGGAGTCGGCTACACGGCGACGCTGGCGGGCAAGACGCTCAACCTGCAGGTGGGATACGCGAACACGGTCAAAATGCCGCTGCCAGAGGGGGTCGTCTGCGAGTGTCCCGACAATACTCATATCGTGATCAAGAGCGCGAACAAGCAGGTCGCCGGGCAGTTTGCCGCCAATGTGCGTGCGGTGCGGCCGCCGGAACCATACAAGGGCAAGGGAATTCGGTATCAGAATGAAGTTGTCCGCCGCAAAGCGGGCAAGGCCTTCGCGGGAACCGGATCGGGTTGATGCGAAAACTCGTGGAAAAATCCACGGGCTCGCCTCTTGAGCGAAGGCTCGTAAAACGGGGAATGGCCTAAGCCATGACAGTTGAAACAGCAATGTTGAAGCGCCGCAAGCGGCGCACTTTCCGCGTGCGAAACCGCATTCGGAAATCGAGGTCTGTGCGGCCGCGTTTGTCGGTCTTTCGCAGTAACCGCCACATGTACGCGCAGATCATCGATGACGAAGCCGGCAAGACGCTCGTTTCGGCAAGCACGGTCGAAAAAGACATCGTCGGCGCCGGCAAGTTCGCGGGAAACAAAGACGCCGCCGCCAAGGTTGGGCAGACACTGGCCTCCCGGGCGATTGAGCGGGGTATCAAGCAGGTCGTATTCGATCGCGGCCCGTATAAATATCACGGTCGCGTCCAGGTCCTGGCGGAAGCGGCCCGGCAGGGCGGTTTGGAACTGTAAGTCGATGAGTTGATGTTTTCTTGGCCCCTGCCGGGGCTTCAAGAGCGTGTAATAACGGCGGAACCGCGGGTTAACACCCTCGGCTACGACCGGTGACCCCTCCGGGGTCGGTTTGGCTGAAGACGGGAGCACATCGAGTGTCGAATGATTTTCGTAGCGACAGTCCGGAAAAAGTGATTCAGATTCGCCGTTGCGCTTGTGTGGTCAAGGGAGGCCGACGCTTCAGCTTTACGGCGCTCGTGGTCGTCGGAGACAAGAACGGCAAGGTCGGCTGGGGCTACGGCAAGGCCATCGAAGTTCCCATGGCCGTCGAAAAGGCGTCCAAAGGCGCCAACCGGCGGATGATCGCGGTCCAGATGCAAGGCAGCACCATTCCGCACCAGGTCTGGGGCCACTTCGGAACCGCGAAGGTGCTCTTGATTCCGGCCCGGCCCGGAACGGGCATCAAGGCGGGCGAGGCCGTCCGGGCGGTCGTCGAGTCGGCCGGCATCACCGACATTCTTACCAAGTGCTTCGGTTCGACAAACCCGATCAACCTCATCAAGGCGACGTTTAACGGCTTAAGTCAACTGCGCACGCGAGAAGAGGTCGCGCGGCTGCGGGGAGTGCAGGTCTAGTGCTGCGAGCACTTCGCCGTCGCGATGAAAGCCTGATTTTTGCCGACGGTTTCCGCCAGGGGACCGTTCCATTTGGATGGGAAGCGATCTGATGATTCTCAACGACGTTCACCGTGGAATTCACAAACGCAAGAGCCGCAAACGCGTGGGGCGCGGCATCGGTTCGGGGCACGGCAAGACGTCGACCCGCGGCCACAAGGGTTGGTACAGCCGCTCGGGAACAACCAATCGCCTGGGCTACACCGGCGGGCAAACGCCCCTGGCACGCCGGATTGCGAAGCGCGGCTTCAACAATCGTCAGTTCGCCTTGAGGATCGCCATCGTCAACGTCTCGGAGATTGAAAAGGCGTTCGAGAGCGGCGCCACGGTCACCCCCGACTCGCTCCGGGAAAGAGGGCTTGCCAAAGGGGTGTTCGATCAGGTTAAAATCCTGGGCAACGGCAGCCTGACGAAAAAGCTGTCCGTCGAGGCCCACCAGTTCAGCAAGTCGGCCGAAGAGAAGATCACCGGGCAGGGAGGCGCGGTGAAGCGGATTCTTGCGACGCATCCAAGCTGATCGGACAGTTGCGATTGGGACCTTCGCCCGCGTTCGGGCAAAAGGAACATCGCATTCCTGTGTGGTCGTACCACTGCCGGCGCCCGCTGATTTGATTTCAGGAAGGGAATTCGACCAATGCTTGGAAAAATCCTGCTGATCTTTCGAATTCCCGAGCTGCGGCGGAAGATCCTGCTCACCGTCGTGCTCTTGGGCGTGTACCGCCTCGGGTACCACGTCTATTTGCCCTTCATCAACCAGGAAGCGGCCGCCGAACGCATGCGCGAGGCGGACTCGGGCCAGGGAGGTGGCGGGCTCGACTCGTTCATGCAGACGATCTCGCTCTTCTCGGCCTCGCAGCTCAACTCGATCTTCGGACTGGGAATCGCGCCCTACATCACCGCGTCGATTATCTTCCAGTTGCTCGGCACTGTGTATCCCCCTTTGGAGCAGCTCCAGAAGGAGGGGGAAGCGGGACGCCGCAAGATCAATGAATACACCCGCTACGCCACGGTCGTCGTCTGCCTCGTCCAAAGTTACGTCTTCATACGTGCGGGAATGAGGCAACAGGCGATGATCTTGCCCGAATATGACTCGTTGCCCTACCACATTGTCGCCACAATCGCGATGACGGCCGGTTCGGTCTTCCTGATGTGGCTCGGCGAGCAGATCGACGAGTACGGCATCGGCAACGGGATCAGCCTCTTGATCATGGCGGGCATTATCGCCCGCATGCCGGACGCCGGCGTGCAGCTTTTGGCCCCGGCCTTTAAGAACGGCATTCAACTGGGCACTGAATCGGGAGTCGATCGTTTCATCCTCCTGGCGGCCCTGTTCGTCACCGTCGTCATCTGGGTGGTGGCGATCACGCAAGGACAAAGGCGGATCCCGATTCAAAGCGCCAAACATGTTCGCGGCCGCAAGGTAATGGGGGGCCAACGCCAGTCATTGCCCCTGCGGGTCAATCAGTCGGGCGTCATGCCGATCATTTTTGCATCCAGCATCCTCGTCTTCCCGATGTTCTTCTTCAGCCAATTGAGTGCATTCTTCCCGCCAGAGAGTTTTCTCGGACCCATGTTTTTGCAATTGAAGGAGGCCTTCAGCATGGGGAAAGGCTACGTTTACAACACGTGCTATATCCTGCTGATCTACGTGTTCTGTTACTTCTGGGTGGCCGTCACGTTTAATCCCAAGGATATTTCCGAAAACCTCAAGGATTACGGCAGCTTTATTCCCGGTTATCGGCCCGGAGCCCGCACGGCCCAGTTCCTGGAACAGGTCATGACGCGGATCACGTATCTGGGTGCCGCGTTTTTGGCGATGGTCGCCGTGATTCCCACGCTGATCGCCCACTGGATGGACATTCCTACCCTGGTGGCGAGCTTCTACGGCGGAACCGGTCTGTTGATCGTCGTTTCGGTGGTGCTCGACGTCGTGCAGAAGATCGACAGCCACCTCGTGATGCGGAACTATCCGGGCCTGCTCGACTCGGACTCCTGAGTGATCGTTTTGAAGAGCCGCCGCGAAATCGCCCTCATGCGCGAGGCCGGGCGGCTGGTGGCTCTCGCTTTGGCCGAGGCGGCAAAGCTCGTCCAACCGGGCGTGACCACGCGCGAGATCGACGCCTCCATCGAGGCGACGTTCGAGAAGGCCGGAGCCCAACCGCTCTTTAAGGGCGTGCCGGGCAAGGTGCCGTTTCCCGCGGTTAGCTGCATCTCGGTCAACGAGGAAGTCGTCCACGGTATTCCGGGCGATCGCGTTCTGCAGCCAGGCGACCTGGTCAGCATCGACACGGGCTGCCGCCTGGCCGGCTGGTGTGCCGACTCGGCCTGGACTTATCCGGTCGGTCCGGTCGACGAACGTCGCCAGCGGCTGTTGGAGATCGGCCGCGGCGTGCTGGAACTGGCGATCGCCGAATGCGGCCGCAAACAGCGATGGTCCGAGGTGGCCACCCTGATGGCCCAGGAGGTGCGGCGGGCCGGTTTCAGCGTGGTCGAAGACTTCGTAGGCCACGGGATCGGTCGCGAGATGCACGAGGATCCCCAGGTTCCCAATTACGTAAGCGCCTCGCTGGCCAAGACAGACGTCACTCTCGAACCGGGCCTGGTCCTGGCGATCGAGCCCATGGTGAACGCCGGCGGCAAGTCGACGAAGACCAGTCGCCGGGACCACTGGACAGTCGTCACCCGAGACGGCGAACCGAGCGTCCATTTCGAGCATACAGTCGCCATGACGGCTGAGGGACCGGTCGTTTTGACGTCCGCGGGGTAGAACCGCGAGAGTGTCCGGGAAATGGAGCTGCCTCTCGGCCGGAGGTGCCACTGCTGAGCGGCCGCCGCTCAGCAGTGTTCTTCCGATCGCAGAGACTGTCGTGCAATCAAAAAGAACACTGCTGAGCCGAAGCGTCTCAGCAGTGGCACCTCCTCCTTGAACAAGAGGCACCGACTCAATAACAACCCAATTCCCGGACGGTCTCACGCAGAGCCGTGGGCGTGGCACCGCCAGATTCCGGCCTGTTTGCAAACACGCTTTCAATGGTGGGCCGGCGGCCGCAAAGCCGGCCTTGTCCGACCGTACAAAGTCGGTCCGGCTATATCACGATTGTCGGCTCGATTTTTGAGCAAATTCGCTGCCGGCTTAACTTGTGGTCGGGTCTGCGATTTGCATATAATCTCGCGATTCCTCCGCA
>CAYWOV010000067.1:6814-8934 GCA_964459965.1 uncultured Planctomycetaceae bacterium
GGCTTAACTTGTGGTCGGGTCTGCGATTTGCATATAATCTCGCGATTCCTCCGCAGGCCAGGTTCGCGGACCGCTTGGGGTGTCGGCAGACGCGTGCTCGATCAGGGCGATCGATCGCGGCGGTTCGACGGCGCCGGGTTGGATCGCGGCGCGGTGGCTTGGCAACGAACGTCCACGAGCATCCAGCGTTTCGCCCCTTTGGTGTTGCGCTTTAGTCACGATCGGTCCTGTCATGAAAGTGCGTTCCAGCGTCAAACGGATTTGCGAAAACTGCAAGATCGTCCGCCGCAAGGGACGCATCTACGTGATCTGTGCGTCGAATCCGCGGCACAAGCAACGCCAAGGCTAAGCTGCGTGGGACGCGCCCGCGCCGATCGTGTTTCCGAAGTGATCTGATCGAGTTGGAGTCCACAGCACATGCCTCGTATCCAAGGCGTCGACCTTCCGAACCCGAAGCCGGCTTACATTGCGCTGACCTACCTGTACGGAATCGGCCGGGCCAAAGCGATCGAGATATGCTTTGCCTTGGAGATCGATCCGACGCGCAAAGCGGGCGAACTGTCGGAAGATGAGATCTCGAGGATCAACCTCTACCTGGACAAAGAGGTGACGATCGAAGGGCAGCTCCGCCGCAGCGTGCAGCAGGACATCGCCCGCCTGCGCGAGATTCACTGTTATCGCGGCATGCGGCATCGCCGCGGCCTGCCCGTGCGGGGTCAGCGGACCCGCACCAATGCCAGAACCCGCAAGGGTGTGAAGAAGACGGTGGCCGGCAAGAAGGGCGTGAAGGAAATGCGGCACTAAGAGGGGATTTTGGATTCGCGATTTTGGATTTTGGATTTCAATCGAAAATCGGCAATCCAAAATCCAAAGTTCGTTGGTTTTTGTTTGAAGCCGAAACGGGGCACGTCGGGGCACGGTTTAAACCGGCAAACATTTGGAGACTTGGTTTGGGAAAAGCGAAGCGAAAAAAAGTTCGGCGAAACGTCACGCGAGCGATTGCGTACATCAAGGCCACGTTCAATAACACGATCGTCACCATCACCGACGTCAACGGCGACGTCTTGTGCTGGGCGACGGCCGGCACATCGGGCTTCAAGGGAAGCCGCAAGAGCACGCCCTTTGCCGCCCAGCGCGCGGCGGAGACCTGTGCGGAGCGCGCCAGCAAGTTCGGCGTGAAGGAGCTGGAAGTCCGCGTGAAAGGCCCCGGTTCGGGGCGCGAGAGCGCCATCACCGGGCTGCAATCGGCCGGGATCGTGATCCGGGCGATCGAAGACATCACTCCTCTGCCCCATAACGGTTGCCGCCCTCCGAAGCGACGCCGGGTGTAAAACGCGCTCAAAACACACAAATTCACGTCGGCCCGGCCGGGGGATCGAGGCCAGTGGCCGGCCAACAAGTCGGGCCCGAAAGACTCGGCCCGCCCAATAAGAAAGAGAGAGATTTATGCGAATTCGGTGGCGTGGATTGGAGCTTCCCAGCCGGGTGCTTCACGAGCGGGAGTCGTCAACGTCGACTTACGGCCGGTTCATCGCTGAGCCGTTCGAGCGGGGCTTTGGCGCCACGATCGGGAACAGCCTCCGCCGTATTTTGCTTTCGAGCCTCGAGGGAAGCGCCGTCACCAAGGCGCGGATTCAGGGCATCCAGCACGAGTTCAGCACGATCCCCGGCGTTGTGGAAGACGTGACCGATATCTGCCTCAACTTGAAGTCGCTCATCGTGAAGATGACGACGCCCGGTCCGCGGACGCTGCGGATCGAACGGCACGAGCGGGGCGTGGTGACGGGCGCCGATGTGCAGACCGACGACCAGACCGAGGTGATCAACAAAGACCTGATCATCGCCACCATGACCGACGACGTGCCGCTCAACATCGAGTTGACGGTTCGCATGGGTCGCGGCTACCTGGCGGCGACCGAGCAGGCGGAGCGCGAGCCGGAAGTCGGCGTGATTCCGCTCGACGCGGCCTATTCGCCGGTGACCCGCGTGCGCTACAAGATCGAAGACACGCGCGTCGGCCAGCGGACGAACTACGACAAGCTGAACATGGAAGTCTGGACCAACGGCACGATCACGCCGGAAATGGCGGTCGTCGAGTCGGCCAAGATTCTCCGCAAGCA
>CAYWOV010000068.1:0-8929 GCA_964459965.1 uncultured Planctomycetaceae bacterium
CCGAGTAGACATCGCGTCCCGCTTTCGAGGCGAGACCCATGATCGAGGAGATGTAGATCACGCGGCCCCATTTGCGGGTTTTCATTTGCGGGACCAAGGCGCGAGTCAGGGCCATGCACGACGAAAGATTCAGTTCGAGGATGCGGTCCCAGTTGGCGTCGGTGATTTTGTCGATCTCTTCCGGGGCGTTGGAGCCGGCGTTGTTGACGACGATGTCGATCTGGCCGAACTCGGCGAGGGCTGCTTTCGCCAGCCGATCGGCTTCGCTGCGGCGGGTCATGTCGGCCACGACGTATTTGCCCTTCGCCTCGGTGCCGGCCAGGATTTCTGAGAGGGCCGTCTTCAATTCGTCTTCGTGCCGGCTGGAAATCACCACGTTCGCCCCGGCTTCGGCGAAGGCCCGCGACATGGCCTTTCCGAGTCCCTTGCTGCCACCAGTCACCAACGCCACGCGGCCGGATAGATCGAACAGCGAGTTCTTCATGTTTTGCCTCTCGGATTAATGACGACAGCAGCAGTTTTATCAGCGCGGCATAAAGAGACCAAGCAGAGCAGGCGAAGACTGCAATTGAACAGGAGCCAACAGAGGTAACGGAGGAAGAGATTGGTGAAACCGTCTGCTTTCTTCGTTTCAAATCGCGACTCTTGTCGCCTAAGTGTCCTGAAGGTGGCAATTTGTGAAGATCGTTAGCGGTAATGTGACCGAATTGTTCCGGTTTCTCGGTGCCCGCCACCGGATACAATAGGCTTGAAGACGGTAGGCGAGAACATCGCTCGATTGCTGGCACACTCTGTTTCCTCTCTTTTTGGTGCCTTCGCGTCTTGGCGGTAATCAACTCTTGTTCTGCCTGAAAGACGGTTTACACCACCAAGACACGAAGGCACCAAGAAAGGGCATAAGAAGCGGATCGGGGCGTCGAAGACTGGGAAGGGATTTCTGAAAGCATGACCAACCATCCACCCCTCAGGCGACAGCTCATCGTCGGCGCTTTTGCGCTCGGCCTGGCCGCATCGCTGCTTGTGGTGTGGTGGATCGTTGTTGAGCCGCTTCACCCAACGGCCGAGCAGCCGCCCACGCCGCCTGCGATCGCGGAGACGCCTGTCGTACCGCCCGGAATGTCGAAGGACGCGTTTTATCGTAAAGACCTGGCTCCTCTCCTCGAAAAGACCAAGCAGCGAAACCTGGTCTGTGCCGATCAGGCCGTGATGCGGTTGCATGAGGAGTTCAACCGGTTCCGGTCGGGAATTCCGGAGTTTGTCGACGATGTCGCCTCTTTGCGGACGCGGTGGGGTGTGGTCCGTCGAATGACCGGGGACAAGTGGGCCAATTTCTGGAAGGCGAGCGACGATCCGGCTGCCGAAGACGTGAAGAAATTCATGCTCGACAAGTTCCAGACGCACATCATGTCGCAGGACTCGGTCCACCAGGCGGTTCAGGCCGCGGTGGGTCAGTTCAAGGACGATGTCACCGCCAACCGCAACCAGTTCCTGCTCGAAGCCAAGGTAGCCCTCTCGACGCGCGACGTGCGGTTGGACTTTCCGCAGCCTGATTTGAGGGCGTTTCAAAAGACGTTTGATGAGTCGGTGAGCCATTCCGTTCAAATTCAGGCCAAGAATTCGCTGGTGAACCAGGTGGTGGCCCTCGTCGGCAGCGGAGTGGCGGGGGCGGCCGGCGAGCAGTTGGTGGTCTACCTGATCGATCTGATGGGAACCGAGGCGGTCGCGGCCGGCGTTGAGGCGGCAGCCGTTGGCGGTTCGAGCACGGCCAGCGGGGGTGCGATCGGCGGCGCTTCCGGATGGCTGGGCGGTCCTGTGGGGGCAGTGATCGGCGTGGGTGCCGGCCTGGCAGTCGGGGTGGTTGTCGATTGGTGGGTCACCGATCGCTTCAAAGCCAATCTGAACGAGGAACTGACCGCGTATCTCAATAATCTCGAACGCGATATGATCGAAAACACGCCGGCGACGGACGGCCATGGCGCGCGGATCGGTCTTCGCGAGGCCTTTCGGCACGCGGCCGAAAAGCTGCATGATGTCCAAGGCGAAGCCGTGCTCAAAGCTCTTGCGGAGGCCAATTGATGAGATCCTTTCCTGCCCGGTTTGCGTTCCTGCTGGCGATGGCCGTGGTGTTGTCCGGGGGCTTTTCCGGCTCCCCAACGTGCTTCGCCCAAGAGGGAACGCTGGTGCGGACGGCCGTCAAAGAGGTGCTGGAGATTTTTAGCACGCAGGCCGAGAAGGAAGGCGCCAAGACGGTGGCCAAAGAGTTGGCCGAGTTTGGCGGCGAGGCGGCCGTGCGACAGACGTTCGAACAAGTGGCCCGCGAGAGCGGCGAAACGGGCGTGGTGAACCTAGTGCGGCTCAGCAAGTCCTATGGAATCGACGCCATGAAGGCGGCCAAAGTTGCCCCCCGGCTCACGGCGAACTTCGTCGACCGGCTCGCGCCCGAGATGGCTCCGGGTGCCCTGCGAGCATTGGCGAGACCTGGCGAACGGGCCGTCCTCGAAAAGCTGGATTCCGCGCTTGTGCCGAGCGCTCTCGAAGCGGCGGCCCGGCATCCAGGCGTGGGGGCGGAGGTGGTCGACCAACTGGGAGCGGCCGGCGTGCAGGCGAGCCGACGCTTCGATACGGACGCCATGATTCAACTGGCCCGCTCGCCGGATACGGCCCGAATTGCCGCGATGCCGCTTGCGCAGCGGAAGGGTATGGTGTCCGCAATTGCCACGTTCATCGAACAGCATCCCAAAACGGTGCTGGGCGCGGCCGGCCTCGGGCTGTTCGTAACCTACAAAGATGAGATCCTGGGCGGTAAAGGGGAAATAGTGATCGGACCGGACGGAAAACCAATGTATGTGCCGGCGACGGGAATTGCTGAACGCGTAACCAACCGCACGCTTGTCTGGCTCTTGCCCGTTCTCGCTGCCGTCGTCGGCCTGTGGGGCGCGAATCGGCTGTATTGGGCCTGGAGATGGTCGAAGCTTTCGCACGCGGTGAAGACCGCCGGACTGTCTGAGTCGCAAATGAACGCCAATCAGTCGAAGTAAGTAAGTCGATGGAGGAAGCCCACCCACTGCTGTGGGTAGGCGTGTGTGGGCGGGATCGATCATGTCTAAGAGTCGTCGCGATCCGCCGGGGCCGAAGACCGGGTTTCTTGGTCTGTCGCATCTTCGCCACATGCGGGATGACTTGATCGGCTTTCCCACCGAGCTGGTCCGCACGTATGGCGATCTGGTCCAGGTGCGGATGGGGCCGGTGCGGATGTATTTCGTCAATCATCCGGCTTTTGTGCGGGAAGTTCTCGTCACGCGGGGCAAGAGCTTTCGCAAGTTGCCGCGGATCGTGCGCGCTTTTCGTTCGATCGACGGCAACGGGCTCGTCTTCAGCGAGGGCGATTTCTGGCTGCGGCAACGTCGGCTGGTGCAACCGGCTTTCAGCCCGAAACGGTTCGACGGTTACGCCCGCACGGCCGTCAATTGCGCGCGGGAGATGGTCGACTCGTGGCGGCCCGGCTCGCTGATCGAAATGTCGGCCGAAATGCGGCGGTTGGCTTTGCGGATCATCGCGCGAACGATGTTCGACGCCGAGATCATCGACAGCGAAGGGCGGATCGGATCGGCGATCGAAACTTTGTCCGAGATCGTCACGCGCCAGACGGGTCGCGTGATCGAATGGCCCGAATGGCTGCCGACCGAGGATAACCGGCGAAAACGCGAGGCTGTTCGCGTGCTGGACGAGATCATTCGCGGCGTGATCCGCGAGCGGCGGGCCAGCGGAGTCGACAAGGGTGACTTGCTTTCGATGCTGCTGGCGGCCGTCGATGAGGAAGGCGACGGCACGGGCATGACCGACGAGCAGGCCCGTGACGAGGCCATCACGCTGTTCAACGCCGGGCAAGACACCACGGCCGCCGGACTGACCTGGCTGTGGTACCTTCTGGCACAGCATGCGGAGGTGGAGGAGAAGCTGCGTGACGAGGCTCAACGCGTGCTCGGCGATCGCCCGGCAACGTTCGCCGATTTGCCGTCGCTGCTGTACACGGCGATGGTCGTCAAGGAATCGCTGCGGCTCTATCCGCCGACTTGGGCCCTGATCCCGCGCTTGGCGGTGGAGAACGTGCCGCTGGGGGATTTTGTGATCCGCAAAGGGGGTTGGGTTTACATCTATCCCTGGGTGCTGCATCGCGATCCGCGGTTTTTTCCCGATCCCGAACGGTTCGATCCGGAGCGTTTTGCGCCGGGCCGCGTCGAATCGATTCCGCAACATGCCTACATCCCCTTCGGGGCCGGGCCGCATGTGTGCATCGGCAATACTTTTGCGCAAATGGAAATGGTGCTGGCCGTCAGTACGGTTCTTCCCCGCTTTCGGCTGACGTTGCCGCCGAATTCTCCGCCTGTGACGATCGAACCCTATGTCGCGATCCGCCCCCGCGGTGGGTTGATGATGCGCGCGGAATTGGTGACCCGACCGGCGAGGACGGAACGACCGGTGCCGGTCGGCGGATGAGGAATGGTGGGTGACTGCGAACGCGCGCGCTCTCAGCGTCGCAGTCGGAAAATGGCTGCGGGCAGCTTGTGCCCGTCCGTGAATGCCCCGTCCGTAAAGGCCTCAGGGAGCTTACGCTCCCCGCTCAAACTAGAGAGCTGACAGCTTCATTTGATCGCGGTCAGTCGGCGGCACGAAGAGCGCTTTAACAACCGTTGGTAAAATTCTGGGTCGTTCGAGTGCGGTGCGAGTGGCAAGGCGGCCCGGAGAATCTCTTGGGGACTTTTTTGGGGTGGTGCGCCCTTTTTTTGCCCAAAAAAAGCCAAAAAAGTCACCTTCGAAGGGACCCTCCAACGGCGAAATGGGGTGCGACGCGGGCCGGTGATGGCAGACGGTATACTGTGGAAGAGACATTTTTCTGCAACGAGTTTTCGGAAGGCACCCTTTGTGACACGAACGGGATTGGCCGTCGCCCGGTTTTCGGCGGCGGCATGGGTCGGAGCCGCAGCGCTGTTCGTTGTGACGGCCGTCCGGGAAGTAAAATATCCGGGATTCGATTCGCTCACCAAAGACGAGTTGGCCCTGTTGCGGTTTCCGGCCTACTACGCGTTCGGTTTTGCGCTGGTTGGTTTGGCGTTCCTGGGCGCCGTTTGGGCCGGCGGCTTCCAGCAGGCGAGCCGCCGCCGAATTTCGTTGGCGGCCGGGTTGCTGGCGGCCGCACTCCTGTTGATGGGGATCGATTTTGTCGCCATTTACCGGCCGATGGCCAAAATAATTACTCCCCCCGGACAGACGCATGTGGTCGAGTTCCGGTCGTATCACCGGGCTTCTGTCTGGATAAATGTCGCTCATGTCGGGATTTGTGCCGCCGCCGCCGCGGTTTTGTGCTGGCCGGAACGGCGGGCGGACATTGCCGGAAGGTCGTTTGTTGAGTAGATTTGAGGGTGGCGGTTTGATCGCGTCGGGGAGAAGATTTCGCGACGCCGCGGGCTGGGTGGGAGCGGAAATAATCGTGCTGATGCAAAGCGGCCGGTCCGATCTCCTGGTTCGCACGGCTTCTACGGAAGGGCGACCGAATTGAGCGCCTCGATTCCCGTGAGCACGACTCGGCCAGAATCCCTAGCTGAGCCCGGCTCGTTGCCGACCGGCTTGTTCGGTTCGAAACCCTCTTGGGTCATCAGCCTGGTCGGTCATTTGCTGGTTTTGGCGGCTCTTTGGCCGATCCACATGGCAACGACCATGTTTCAGGACACGATCGTCTCCGGCTCAGTCGAGGATGAGGAGCAAGTCGCACCGCTGCAGCCGGAAGCACTGCGTTTCGACTCGGCCGTCGCGGAAGAAATTGGGACGCGGGGTGACTCAAAAACCGATTCCGGCGACCGGGTGGCACCGTTGGGGCCGGCAATCGAAACGCCGCGTGCCCCTGTCCTCAATGTCATCGGGACGGCAACGGCCCTCGGCAAGCAGCAAATGGCGATTAAGCGGCCGATGCTCGACGTCGGCGTCGCCACTCCCGATCGCGAATTGAGCGACGTTGTTGAGACGACCGGTTCGACCGAACACGCCGGCGGCATCCGCGGGGCGGTGGACCGGTTGACAGTCGAGATTGAAGCGTCGTTGCGGCAGGAAAATACGCTGGTGGTCTGGCTTTTCGACGCGACCCCGTCGATGAAGGAGCGCCGCGAGGCGATTGCCGAGCGTTTCGACAACATCTATCACCAGCTCGGTATTCTGGGCGTCGCCGATCACGGGGCACTGAAGACGGCCGTCGCGACCTTCGGCAAAACCGTCGAATATCTCACGAAAAAACCGGTCGACGACGTCGCCTCGATCAAAAAGGCCATCCGCAAAATCAAGGACGACGGCGATCCCGACAAGGATTCGGTGGAGAACGTTTTCGGGGCTTGTCTCAACGCGGCCGATCGATTCCGCACGTTTCGCACGGGCACGAAAGAACGCCGCCGGGTGATGATCGTTGCCGTGACGGATGAACGCGGCAGCGACTCCGGGCGGGTCGAAGAAGCGATCGTGAGGCTTCGCAGACTGGGCATGCGGGTCTATGTCGTCGGGGACGACGCTGTGTTCGGCCGCGAGAAGCATTTCTTTCCGCACGTTTTCCGCGACGGTTTTCGTGGACTGGGCTACACGGATCGAGGTCCCGAGACCTTCGCACTCGAAAACGTGCAATTGCCCTTCTGGGGGCAGGGCGGGTTCGGAGAGATTACGTCCGGATTTGGGCCCTACGCGCTTTGCCGGCTTTGCTCCGAGACGGGCGGGATTTTTCTGATCTCGGAGGAACTGCCCGGTCCGAAGTTCGACGCCGGCGTACTGCGAAATTATCTGCCCGATTACCGACCCAGGCGGGAATACGAAGCCGAGTTCAACCGCAATCCCGCAAAGGCGGCCCTGATTCAGGCGGCCATGTTGAGCACGCAGGAAGGGTCGGCCATCGAACGAATTGCGCGGCCCCGGATGCAATTCCGCGCCGACAACGACAACACCTTTCGGCAGGAGATTACCGAGGCCCAGAAGCCGCTGGCGGAACTCGACTATCGTTTGACGCAGGTTCACACGCTGCTCGAAGCCGGCGAAAAAGGCCGATCTCAATTGGACACGCCGCGGTGGCGGGCGTCATTTGATCTGGCGATGGGCCGCGTGTTGGCCCTGCGGGCCCGGGCGATGGGTTACAACGTCATGCTGGCGGAAATGAAGACATTGCCCCGCCCGTTCCAAACGCCGGGAGACAACACCTGGCGGATCGTGCCCGCGTCGGAAGAGCACGCCCCACCGCGAAGTCAAAAATTCGCAAAACGCGCCCGACAGTATCTCGAAGGCGTCATCGAGGAGCACCGCGGCACGCAATGGGCCCTTTTGGCCAGTGAGGAACTCAAATCGCCAATTTCTTGGGATTGGGAGGAGTTGCACGTCAACTATCCTCCTCCCGCCCCGGCAAGACCCGCGCGCACGGGAATCCAGCTCGAGGAAGATCGGCAGCGGGAGGCGATGCGGAAGCAGCAACAGCAGCAGGAACGAGATCACGCTCCAGTCAAGGAATGACGCCGCCTCATGAATTCGAGCCCGTGGATCCGATGAAGGCAGCCCATGCGGCAAAGCTGCGCCCGGTTTCAACCATTGTGCTGGTCGGCTATTGGCTGGTGATGTTTACCGGCACGCATTGGCCCAATCTAAGTCTCGCCCAATATCCTGAAAACACAGACAAAGTCCTGCATTTTTCGGGTTACGCTGGATTCAGTTTTCTGCTTGCCATTTGGCTTTGGCTGAAGCGAGCCAGTGCCGGGACCGAGGCGCGTCGGTGGAGCGGCATTTCGCTGCGAGATGTCCTTTTGATCCTGGCGATCGTTGTTGTCTATTCGATCGTCGACGAATACAGCCAAACTCCGTTTGGCCGCACGTGCGATTACCGGGATGCCATCGCGGATTGCGTTGGCGGCGTGATCGGTCTGGGTGCCTTTACCGTGCTCCACGTCGCATTGCGTCGCTTTGCGGTCGTTTAACTTCGCCGACGAGCGCGTCTTGTCGGCTTCCGCGGGGCGCTCCTATACTCCGGCATGAAGCGCCGGCTTGCCAATTTGCCGCTGCATAGCGGGAAGGCTCCGCCTTGGCTGTTTCGGCGGATGACGCAGCTCGCCGGCGCCGTGACGATGGCCATCGTCGACGAGTTCGGCCCGGCCGAAATGCTGCGCAGGCTGGCCGACCCGTGGTGGTTCCAGGCGTTTGGCTGCGTGCTCGGTTTCGATTGGCACAGCTCGGGCGTCACCACGGTGACGTGCGGGGCGCTCAAAGAGGCCTATAAATTCTTCGGGACCGACCTGGGAATCGTCGTCGCGGGCGGAAAAGGGGCCACGAGCCGCCGGGCGCCCGAAGAGATTGCGTCCGCGGCGGATCGCCTTGCGGTCACGGCGGGTGATCGGCTCGTCTATGCATCGCGGATGAGCGCGAAAGTCGATTCGGCGGCCGTTCAGGACGGTTTTCAACTTTATCACTATGCATTCTTGTTCACGCCAACCGGCCATTGGTGCGTGATTCAGCAGGGGATGAACGCCGCGGCAAAAACAGCCCGCCGTTACCACTGGTTAGGTGAAACGATCGACGATTTTGTCTGCGAGCCGCACGGGGCGATCAGCGATTTTTCCGCGCCCAAGCGGGATCCAAGTCGCAAGACTGAGCGGCAATTGACGCTGCTTAACATGGTGGCTCGGGAGGCGGGCGAGAACCGCGAAAAAAGCGCGGCTCTCGTTCGCGAAAATCCAGATTGGCTACTTTCGCAAATCGAACGCTGTACGGAGGGACCGACTCTCTTTGCTCCCAAGCACCACCGGGTGCTGCCACGGGACGTAAATTCCAGCCACCTCCGCCGCATCCTGGTGAGTGCGCACGAACGCCATCCGGATTCGTTCGAGACCCTGTTGGGGACGCGGGGTGTCGGACCGGC
>CAYWOV010000069.1:0-8911 GCA_964459965.1 uncultured Planctomycetaceae bacterium
ATGGCGGTCCCGAGATGGCGACGACGCCGGGCAGGCACAAACGCGGTTCGCGGAACCCGTCCGGCAACGCGAAATCGGGCGAAAGTACGATCGGCAATTCGCGACGCGGCGGTCCCGCGGCGGCGATGACCACTTTTGAACCGGCATTCAGTCCGACCCCCGAATAGTCGAGCGTGTCAATTGTGGTCTGCGTTTGAAAATGCAGGTCGGTCTGCCAATCGACACGCGATAAGACGTGCGCGAAAAAACGCGGAATGTCATGCAGGTCGAGTTGCGGATCATCTTCTTTGGCGACGATGAACAAATACTTCGCCAGCGAAAGCTGACCCTGGCCCAGGATCGCGTTGGCATTCGTCAGAAGTTCCTGCGGCTTTCGACGGCTGGCATAGGGGACATACCGTTCGCTCCCAATCGCCAGGAGCAGCGGATGGACGCCGGCCGCGTCGACTGCGTGTACGCCATGCACGCCGGGAATCACGCTGGGAATGATTGGCCCCGTGATTTCATGGATGAGTTCGCCGAAGGATGTATCTTCTTGAGGCGGGCGTCCGACCGTCGTAAAAGGCCAGATCGCGTCGTTGCGATGATAGACCGCATCGACATCGAGGACGGGGAAATCGTGCTGCAAACTGTAGTAACCCAAGTGATCACCAAACGGACCTTCGGGCCGAAGTTTGTGCGGATCGACAGAGCCGCTGATGCAAAAGTCGGCCTCGGCGTAGACGGGCAGCGTTCCAGCGATCCTCACCATCGGAATCCGCCGGCCCGCCAAAGCGCCCGCAAATGCCAACTCGGAGAGTCCTTCCGGTAGGGGCATCACGGCCGCCAGCATCATCGCCGGAGTACCGCCGACAAAGATGTTTACGCGCAGCCGCTCGCCCCGGCGAATGGAAGTCGCATGGTGCAGGCCAATGGAGCGATGGATTTGGTAATGGAGGCCGACTTCTCTGTTCGCCAGATAGTCACCACCGGCCAACTGAATCCGGTACATCCCCAGATTCGATCGAACGAAGCCAGGCTGATCAGGATCTTCTGTGTAAACTTCAGGCAGTGTCACGAATGGGCCGCCGTCCCGCGGCCAACTTGTCAATTGCGGCAGTTGATCAATCGTAATCGTATTCTGCAGCACGGGTCCCGAGCGGATCGCTTGCGGCCGCATGCTCCAGAACAATCGAGGGACGTTGCGGTAACGCCAAGCACTCTTCACGGCGAGCGCCGGCTCGATCTTCAATTCGACGAGCCGCCGGACCGTTTCGAGCGTATCCCGAAACAAGAACCGCGTTCGCTCGCGCGATCCAAAAAGATTGCTGACCATCGGAAACCGGCAGCCCTTGACGCGAGCGTAAAACACGGCCGGGCCGCCTGCCTGATATACGCGCCGCTGAATTTCGGCCGCTTCGAGAAACGGGTCGACTTCGCTCTCGATACGAACCAACTGTCCAGTGCGCTCCAAGTCGAGAACGCATTCGCGGAGGTTTCGATAACCCATCTAAAGCCTGACACCCACTTGGGGTTTTGAACGGCGATCATTAGAAATAAGGTTGGACGAATGTGTAAGGTTCGGCGTGGTCTTATCCTTCCAACTCTCGATTCAGCTTTCAAATTCACAACGAGATTGCTTTACTGAAAATATGAACGCAAGACGGACTGCTCCGCGTGGTCAAACACCCGAGCCGGATGATCGGCTTCTTCGCGAAATCCTGGGATATCTGAACTTCTCCGGGGGAAAACCGGACGCCGCATTCCAGCGGAACTGGAATGCGCTTTTCGTGCGGCCGGAATTCTTCGATTCCGACTCCGCACTCCCCGATTTCTTGCGAGCGGAGTTGGCCCGGCTGCAACCGACGGTCCCGGCTCTTGCGGACGCGGCCCAAGCGAACGCGGTGATCAAGCTCGTCTTTGAGGAATGCTTGCCGGCCTATCGGCGGCATCACGCGGATCTCCTGTTTCACCTAAGTGCCGTGGACTTCCGTCAGCCGTTTTTTTTGGCCCGAATGTTCGAGGCCGCTCTCGAACAGGGTGCCTCGTGGACAGATCGTGAGCGGATCGTCCGCGGAGTTCTCGAGCGATTGAACGATTTCGTCGGTTATCGCCCGGTGGCCGTGCTGGAAAACGGCCGCCAGATGGAACCGTATCAGCACGAGCGATTCCGTCCGGTCCCTGTCTTCATTCGCGAGGCCGGGAGCGCGAATGGCCCGTACCATGACTTGATCGAGCGGACAATTGCTTTCCTCCGTGAAACACCGGCCGAGATTCTCCGCGACTCGCACTTCGATCTCGATCGGATGGAGGAATTGGCCGTCGATGTCCGCGCGCACGATCATACACATCCGGTGACGAAGCGGACGAATTACACCTTCGGCGAATGGGATCCCCATCGCATCGATACGAAGGGGCAATACACGCGATTCGTCGTCCGCAAAATCGTCCTCGATTCTCTTTTGACCTGGATGGGCGACCAAAAGAAACTCAGCGCCGAGGAGCGCCTGTACGATGCGTCGGCCGTGCTGAGCGGAACAATGCTTATGGCCTCGGCCATCAGCGGCTCCGGACCTCAAACATTTGACTCCAACGTCAATTTGGTCGCACTGTTGCCCAAGGTGGCCCGGCAGCGCGACGCCTTCTACGATCGTCTGATGAGCACCGCGAAGGGAGCTCGGCGAACCCGCCTGCGAAAAGAGGCAAAGCTCACGCAGCAGCCGTTCGGACATATCCGCCAGCATCTGAATATCACGCTCGCGCGGTACGGCGCCCGCCAGGTGCAGGACCGTCACGTTTCGAGGCTCTACGCACAGCTCGGGTACCCCGAAGCCGCGCGAGAGCAAAGCTCGCTGGTCCCCGCGGCCTCTGCCCGTTTCGAGACCGAGATCGAATGGCGGCTCGTCTCGGCTCATCGCGGCCTGCAACGGGGCGAGGTTCCCGAGGTCAAGCGGCTGCTGGCCGAAGTCGAAGACCATCTCGACCGGGGAATTGGCTGCGGGGCGCTCGCTGATCCGTGGAATATCCTTGGATTCCAAGGAATGTTTCCCCTTTTCTCGTCCCGCGAGGACGTCGTTCCCGATCAGAGAATCGCTGACTTGATCGAGATCATCGAAAACCTGTTCGGCGTTTTCTCGCTGGCCTTGGCCGAAGCGGCCGCCGTATCTGACCCGGAAACATTCGAATCGCTTTCGAGCGCCTTCGAGCGGCGGGCCCAGTGGTGGGACAAGTTCGGAGCGTCGACTGTTGAGGATTTACCGAAAGTGTCCGGACGGGAAAGCTGGAAATCGGCCGTTCGTGTCGCGTCCACATTGCGGGCATGGCGAGAAGCCGGCGAAGCGTCGGGAGACATTTCGTTTTGGCGGACACACGTTGACCAGTTCGAATCGGTGAAGTCTTACGCCCTCGTTGTCGACGTGCTCCTGCGTCGCCACGACTATGTCGCCGCGATGGGCCTGTTGATCCAATGGCTGAGTAACAGCGAGAGCGTCGCACTTGAGTCGGAAGGTTACTCTTTTCACGCGCTTCTGATCCGCTGGATGCAGGGTGTTCTCGGCGCACAGGAAAGCGGCAGAAGTTTAGAGGATGCCTGGCTGGCTGTCCGGCGACTGTTCGACTTTCTCGAGGCCAACGCGGGCTCGTATTGGTCGGTTCCAAGTCTCGCAGAGGCCGAAGGGGGCGTCGCACGATCTCGCTCGACCGAGCCGTCGGCGGAAGGTCAAAGGGAGGATGCCGGCGCGCTCGAGGACGAATCGTCATCGGAAGAAGAGTCCTTGTTCGAAGCGGCCTATGAGGGCGTCATCTACCGCGACAGCACCCGCGACGGCCGCGAGGGCGACACACTGGAGAGCGGGCCGAATCGCGAGACCGCTGAGGTCGACGCCCTCACCCGCTTCTTCGACCCCCGGTTAAGGTTCATCAACACGCTGGCCCAAGCCTGGTTGATGACGGCTTTGCGTTTTGCCTCCGCGCCACGCGACACGGGTTCCGGCCGCGGCAAAGGCGCCGGCTCAGGACCGTCTCGCGACGAGGTCATTTCGGGTTGGCGCCGCAAGGCCCGTTCGCTGTCTCGCGATCTCTCAGGGCTCGCCGACGAGCTGGCACGCTATGAGATCGAGCTACCGTCGGGCGAGCACGATGAGAACGTCGAGTACGACTACCAACGTCACGCCCAGCTCTACCTCATGCACACCGTCGTGCTGACACAGGTTCGCCTACGGATGGCCGAACGGCTGTTGAGCGCGTGTCTTCCCGCGGGCCGTTCCCGACCCGAGCACGCGGAAGCCGAGGCACGGATCATCGACGTTTTTCGAGCCGTCCTGTTGCGGGATGCGGGCAGCATTCGACGGATGCTCCCCCAGCTGCGAAAACAACTCGCCAGCAAGCCCCTCTTGTATGTGGCGCTCGACGCCGGCGGAAAGCCTGGTCCGTTCCGGCAGGCCAAGCTCCTGCAGGCGACGCTGCGGTTCTTGCTCTCGCAGTTGCCGCGGGCCGGTTGCCTGCGGGAGACATGGCAGCTTCTGCAGACCTCATATGAAATGGAACGCGGATCACGACCGTCGGGCATGGTGGTGAGCGAATTCGATCAATTGTTTCGCACGGCGCTCAAGAGCACGCTCGAGTGCATTGTGCGTTCGGCCAGCCATTGGCGGATCGATCCGACCGAAGCGACTCCCCTGCCCGGCGGCGGGCTTCGCGGTCGCCGCGACGGAACGGGAACATCGTTGGCGGCAATCGACCCGACAGCTCCGCCGGACCGCAGGCGTCCTTGGAGCCAACGCCCCACGCCTGGTCGGTCGCCCTCCGGAAAAACGTCGCGCGCCGCCGCCTGGTATGCCGATGCGGTTCTGGCCGCCGGCACATTTCGCACGGCACAACGGGCCTCCTGGCGAAACAACCAGATCGTGACGATGGCCAGCGACGTTGTGCAGCGGTACATGAAGCTCTGGTTGACGCATAGTCGATCGATGCGGCTTTCCAGCGTCGAGGAAATGTCGGAGGCGTCGGTCTGGAAACACGTACGGACGTTCATCGAGTCCTATGGAGCCGATCTGTTCCATGCCAAGTTGCTAACGTTGGGCAATGTCCGCACGATTCTCGACGCCGGGATTGAGGGGTTTCTCGATTACCTCGACGATACGAGCGACGAGTTGCATCCGGTCAAACTTCTGGACGATCTCTACTCGGGGCACATCGATTCCGAACGTGCCATGACGTATCTCGAAATGATCTACGAGAGCGTCGTGGATAAGTTCGATCGCTATGTCGAATACAACACAACGACGACGCATTCCGACTACGGCGAGAAATTCTACTGCCTGCTCGACTTTCTCAGGGCCGAGTCGGAATACGAACGGGACGCCTGGAACCTGAGCCCGATCGGTGTCTGTCACGAGCTCTTTTCGGAATGCGGCCGGCACGCCGCCGCCCGCGCGTGGGAAGAGGACTTCCGCGCCCGCTCGGCCTCGGTGGCCAACAAGCATTTGATCCGGCTGCGCTCGCTGGAGAAAAAATACGGCATGCGCCTGCCGTCGATCTCCGACCGCCTGTCCGAGCAATTCGTGAAACCTCTGGCGGTTAATCGCATGCGGGCCCTCTTGCCGGAGGTGCTGCGTGATTCTCGCTTGGGCCGCACGGCCTCACCGGCATTTGCCGCTCTGAAAGCCGAGATCGACGAGTACCTCAACACGACAAACGGCTCGGGCATCGACGTTCCCAGCTGGCTGCGAACCCTCGAAAGGGAGATCGACCGCCTCCTCGACGACGGCTCCGTCGCGTTCGAGGCTGTCGAGACAGCCCGTTTCCACCCGGCGGCGACCCTGAGTTGGAATCGACTGCAGATAGAACTGCAGAAGTGGGAGTGACGATCGCGGTAATCCAACGCGTCGCCGCGATAGACAATGATTCGACTCGCGAAAATCCGGGGAACCGGATCACGGTACGACGGGTCGGCCGTCTGTATATTGTTTTCTAAATACTGTCGTGCGACGCATTGATCCGTCGGGCGCGATCTCGAAAGTCACCGCCCCGAATTCGTGCGTCGACACGATTTCGCACTGCGGCCGGTAGGCGGCCCGCAGCGATTTGAAATCGACACGCCGATCCGCACTTACTACGACCTGTCCGGGTGTCGCCCAATTAGCCAGGGTCGACGGGTTGGCCTTGCGGCTGCCGTGGTGGGGAGAGAGCAAGACGTCGGCATGACGCGACTCCTGTCCTAAAACGGCCGCCTGTCCGGATCCGTCCAAGTCACCAGTCAGCAGGATTCGTCTGCCGGCGTATTCGATCGCAAGCACGATACTATTCGCGTTGTCGTCAGAATGCGGATGGCCTGGGCGCGGATGCAGGACGGTCATCCCAACACGATCGTCGAGCAGCAGGCGGTCGCCTTCGTGAATCAGCTTGATCGGCACGCCGCAGTCGGCACTCGAATCGCACATGGACTTGACGGCCGGTTGTCGAAAGTCGAGGAATTGCTGCGAGACTAGCAGCCTGCCTACTGGAACCGTTTCCATCAGTCCGGCGACTCCATTGAAGTGATCCGCGTCGGCGTGCGAAATCGCGATCGCATCGAGCCCTGCATAACGGCGCTCCCACAAGGTGGATTGCACCGCGCGCTGGGCGACCCGTCCGTCCTGCATCGAGCCGGCGTCGTAAAGCAGCGTGCGACCGGAAGGCGTTTCAACCAGGATTGCGCCTCCATGACCGACCGATAAGAAGGTGCACCGTAACCGTTCGGGCGCAGGCGAACGCAGGCCGTAGACCAATCCGGCGATCGCCCAAACAGCGAGGATCGACCAGCGTCGCAGACCCCAACGGCACAGAGGCCGCAGGAAGGCAACGCTCACCAGGAGCGCGTAATACCCGGCAAGCCACCATTCGGGGGGCCCGGGCACATAGGTGTGAGATGCCGGGACGTGAGCTGCCATTTCCACGAGATTGATGAACAGCGTCAGCAGGAGATCGAATGGGACAGCGAAAATCGGCGACGCCCATGGTGCAACCAGAGCGACAGCCGTGTGAATGTAACCGGCTCCCAAAAGGAGCGTCGAAAACGGGGCCAGCAGAATATTGATCAGCACGCCAACCGGGGAGACCATGTGGAAGCGAGCGGCGACCAAGGGCATGGCGAAGAGGGCCGCCGCGGCAGACACTAAGGCTCCTTCGCGCAAAAAGTTCCACGCGGCGCGACTGGCAGCACCCAGCACCGTCGGTTTGGAAAGACGCAAGAGAGCCTCGCGGGTCGGATTGCCGCGCCGCATTCGCGCAATCTCTCGTGACGCCCAGAGCACGGCCAGAACGCCGAGAAATGAAAGCTGCGCCCCCACATCGAATAAATCGCTGGGATTCCACAGCAGCATGCCAAGTGCCGCCAGCGCGAGAGCATTGGGAAGCGCAGGCCGGCGGAGAAACAAACCGGCCGTTCCGAACAAGCAAACCAGCAACGTGGCACGGATCACCGGCGGATGGCAGTCAGTCAACAGCATGTAGGCGACGACTCCACCCATCGTTGCCAGGGTCGTCGCGCGCACAGAAAGGCCGACCATCCGGAATACGACTAGCAGCAGTGCGGCGAGAATGGTGACATGCGTTCCGGAGATCGCCAGCACGTGCAACGTCCCGCTTTGCGTAAACGCATCGCGAATCTCCTCATCCATTCGAGCGCGGCTTCCAAACAAGAGAGCCGCCGCGACCGGCGCGTTGCGGGACGATAGATCGCGGTTAAAGAGCGCAATCGCGTCACTCCGCAGCCGCGACGCAAAGCGCCAAAGCGACCATGCGGAACCTTGGCCAACCCGGCGCACGGAGTCCGGATGATCGGCCGTGATCAGGCAGCCGATTCCCTGTCGTCGCAAGAATTCGGCCGCATCGAAGGCTCCCGGATTCCGCGCCGGCTGCGGGCGCACGAGCCATCCGCAGATTTCGATTTCGTCGCCAACATGGACGTGAAGCAAGTGACCGTTGACCCGCAGGGCGGCCCGCCCCGAAACGGGTTCTTCCTCGTCGCCCGATATCATGCGGCGACAGTCAATCGCGGCGGCACTCGTGTCGTGATGCGCCCATGTGGAGCGTGCGGCCTTTGCAGAAGGCGCGATGATTTCCGGCTCATCGGCCAGGAGGGCCCGAACTTTGACGAGGCGTGGCTCGTCCCCGGCAAATAGCGAAACGTCGTCAGGAGCGGCGATTGACCAGAAAAGATGGTGGCGGGCTCCGCCCAGGCAGACGATGCCGCAAAACAAAATGCCGGCGGTCAGCCGCTCTCGACGAAATCGCCCGCGACCAAACAACCGGGTGCCGATTGTCCAAAGCACCAAGGCCAGAAGTGCGAACCACAACCACGCGTATAACGGCTGAGGCGACCAGTGGTCGACGAGGATCCCCGCGGCGAATGCCATTGCGGCCGGAACAATTACAGGACGGGGACGTGTTGGTTCACTCAGTGTGGACATGGGCCAGCCACTTGGAAGCCGGCACGTGAACCCAAAAGACCGCCAAAGTGCATTCAACGGTCGACGACGTCACCGCTGCCGGTGCACACACGGTACCGGAATTTAATGCAAAGAACGACGGTCGAGTCGTGCGATTTGCCCGGCCCCCAAGAGTTGATTATTCTGGAGGGAAGGCGTTCGCCTGAAAGGTCATCGCTGGTGACAAACAGTTCGCATCGAAATCGAGGCTGCGAGTGAGCCAAATACCGGTCCTTGCCCCGCGGGATGCCATCGTCGCGCTGGAACAACTCGGCGTGGCTTTCTCTCCGTACGATGACACGGGAGGCCGCTCGGTTCAGTTCAGCGGCTCAAAGATCGATGACCGTTCGCTGGATTTCGTCCGCCACGTGCCGGGAGTCAAACGCGTTGATCTGCGCGGCACATCGATTACCGATGCCGGACTGGAACATCTCAAGGAGATGACCGACCTCGAGCAGATCTGG
>CAYWOV010000070.1:0-8909 GCA_964459965.1 uncultured Planctomycetaceae bacterium
ACTCGCGCCAGAACTCGGTCCGCACCGTAAATATTTCGCTGATTCCCGTCCAATCCCGCGCGAACTGATTTCGCAACTCGGCCGGCGGGTCGTTTAACAGGCCGACGGGGGTAATCTTGTGTTGGGCCAGCTCTTCGAAGAACGCCGAAATCTGCGGCGAAGTGTTCGAGCTTCCCTCGGAGACGGAACTCCACAAGGGATATTTCAGCCAGTTGATGCCGGACTGCGACGCGATCTCCGCGAGCCCTTTGAGAGCCGCCATATCCTCCGCATGCTTGATCGTCCAGCCGAACTCGCCCTGGTCGGCGACGTCGGAAAGCGAGTCCATGACAGCAAAAGAGGTCTGCTTAGTAAGGATTGGTTTTGTGTCGCGGCTAAGGACGGCTTCGATCGCATAAAAGCCCGGAGGCTGCGGATTGAGGGTCCAATCGATCGGTTTTTCCTTCGTGGGCCGTTCGTCCGCCGACTCTGCGGGCAGCCGTTCGCCTGACGCCGCCGAGCGCTTTGGCCGCGGATCAAAAGACGTGGACGCGACGGGTCGCCCCTCGGCGTCGACCATTTTCAAGTCAAGCCGGTAGGCGTGTTTGGGATCGAGTCCGTTGACCTGTGAGGTGATGACGACCCGCGAATCGCGCTCATGGAAATGCGTCTGAAAGTTGCTGTCGAGCGAAAAAAGGGGGAGTTCGCCCATCCACAAGTCGTCGAACCAGGCGCTGCCATGGATGTCCATGCGGCTGCCCGGGACGAGGTGACATCCGACAACCACGAAGTGCACGTCGTCGTGGGGCACGATCGGGCCGATGGTCACTTGGCACCAATCTTTGAAGGTGCCCGTCACGGGCCGCGTGAGGAAGCGCTGGACACGTTGGCGCTTGTGATTCAGCAACGACACGGAGACGAGAGCCGCGTCGTTCTCGAGCGACTGCGTGCGGATGTAAGCACGAAAAATGTAGGAGTGGTACGGATCGATGACGACGGGCTTGGAATAAAGGATAACGCGGCCGCCGTTCGCCTTGAGCCGCAGGCTCTGCCCTTTACCCCCATGTCCGCGGTCGCGGTCGATGGCCGCCTCGACGTATCCGGGAAAATTACTCCCTTTACGGCGAATCCACCCGTCTGGCATGCGGTCGAAATTGCGGTCCTCGCCTGACTCGAAACCGTAATGCAAGACCTCGACGGCACCGTCGAAAGGGTCATCAACGGCCGCGTTTTTCGTCGACGAGTCGGCGGAAATTGGTGCCGGTTCGCCGCGGGTAATGGCGTCGCCCGCGCCGTTTGAGTCATCAGCGGCGACCAAGACGAGTCCGGCCAGGAGCGAAAGCGTAGTAAACATAGAAACCGGAAGAAGATGGAGAGCCTAACCTCCGCACAAGATCGACCTGTGTGCGCCAGCCTCTCGATCCCTTTGCCGACGGGGCCGATTACAGCGGTCGGGTTGGATATAATGCCGCCTGCGATGCCTGCCTCGACGTGCAGACATTGCGCTTCCTGCCCCCTCTTGGATTTTGACGAATGGTAAGTGCGTTGCGATTGGCCGTGGCAACACGTTGTTTGGGCCAGCCACTGAAACCGGCGTTGCTTCTTGCCTCCCAGTTCGGGGCAAAAGGCGTACAGCTGGACGCGAGAAACGAAGCCAAACCGGCCGAAATGTCGGGAACGGGACGGCGGCAATTGGCACATGCACTGGCCGAGATCGGTCTGCAACTGGCGTCGCTCGATTTTCCACTTCGCCGGCCGCTGTGGGACGTCGAGCGACTCGACGCCCGAATCGAAGGGCTGAAGCAAACGATGGCCCTGGCCTATGAACTCAAGACACGCACGGTGACGGTGCGGCTCGGCGGGCTTCCGGAGCAAACGGACGAAGCGGGCCCAGGCCTGCTGAAAGATGTGCTTGACGACCTGGCCCGCCACGGGAATCACGTCGGCGTGACGGTCGCGATTGGCCCGGGGAGGGAGCCGGCGGCGCGTGTGCTCGAAGTGTTGGGGAATGTCACAGCCGGTCCGATTGGCGTAAATTTTGACCCCGCCGCAGCGGTGATGTCCGGTGCGTCGGCCAGCGAGGCGCTTCAGGCTCTTCGGGCGCTGGTGTTGCATGTTTTGATCCGAGACGCGGTTCAGGATTTCGACGGTGGGGGAACTGAGGTGCCTGTGGGTCGCGGTGATGTCCCGTGGGACGAAATCCTGGCCGTCTTGCAGGGAACCGATTACGGCGGATGGCTCACCGTTGAACGGACCCAGGGTGAAGACCGCGCCGGTGACGCGGGAAGGGCGATTCAGTATCTCCAATCAGTTTATCGCGGCTGAGTCGCGGCAGGTTGACGGATGGTTGAGCACGAAATTCTCTCGGTAAGCGCGCTGACACTTCGGCTCAAAGAGCTCGTCGAGGCCGGGTTTCCGCATGTCTGCGTTGAGGGAGAAATCTCCAACCTCTCGCGGGCAACCTCCGGCCATATCTACCTCACCTTGAAAGACGAGGGTGCCCAGATTCGGGCCGCTCTCTGGCGCAGCGCGGTCGCTCGCATTCGCTTCGAGTTGCACGACGGACTGCACGTGGTGGCCATCGGACCGATCGAAGTCTACGCGGCCCGTGGCAGCTATCAGCTTGTCATCGAGAGCCTCGCGCCGCAGGGAATCGGACCGCTGGAATTGGCGTTCCGCCAACGTTACGAGAAATTGGCGGCGGAAGGACTTTTCCGACCGGAGCGAAAACGACCGCTGCCGCGGTTTCCACGGCGAATCGCGCTTGTCACCAGCCCTGCCGGCGCGGCTGTCCGAGACATGTTGCAGGTTATCACGCGTCGCTGGCCCGCTTGTGACATCATCATCGTCCCAGTGGCCGTTCAGGGACAGGCAGCGGCCGCGGAAATTGCCGCCGCATTGCGAAATGTGCCGCGACTGCCGGGCGTCGACGTTGTCATCACGGGGCGGGGCGGGGGAAGCCTCGAGGATTTGTGGGCCTTCAACGAAGAAATTGTCGCCCGAGCCATTTTCGAGTGCGCAATTCCTGTCGTCAGCGCCGTCGGACACGAGGTCGATGTGACGATCGCCGATCTGGTTGCGGATCGGCGAGCACTCACGCCAAGCGAAGCGGGCGAGATCGTTGTCCCGGCCCGAACCGATGTGTTATCCGATTTGCAACATCTCGGCAGCCGCATGCGAACGGCTATGCAGAACTGCTTGCGCCGCTGGGGGCTGCTGATCGAAGCCTTGGCCGGCTCGCGGGCCTTGGCGCGGCCGCTGGAACTTGTGCATGATCGCGAACGCTCGGTCGACGAGCTCTCCGACAGGCTGCGTCGGGCGATTTGCCGGCAAGTCGAGCGGGCCCGTCACCGGCTCGAATCAATCGGCGGAACGATCGACGCGCTGAGTCCGCTCAAGGTTCTCAGCCGGGGTTATTCGCTCAGCCGGCATGTGGAATCGGGCAAGATCCTGCGGCGAGCGGCGGACGTTGCGGTTGGGGAGCGAATTGAGACAAAATTGGCGCACGGACGACTAACGAGCATCGTCGAGGGTGTCGAAGACTGACGGCAGAGCAAACTCCAAAATGTCCGATCCACCAAAAATCGATCCGTGTGCCGACGAGCCGATGTTTGAGGCCGGCCTGGTCGAGCTTCAGGATCTTGTCCGCGTCTTGGAAGAGGGATCACTCGGACTGGATGAATCGATCGCCCGTTTTGAGCGAGGCATCTCACTCTTGCGCCGCTGCTATCAGGCATTGGAACGGGCCGAGCAGAAAATTGAGTTGCTGACCGGGTTTGATCGCTCGGGCAATCCTGTGATCGCTGCTTTTGACGCAACCGCGACACTCGACGCAACCAGTGTCGCGCCCGTGAAGCGGCAAGCCAAAACCGGGCGAAAAAGACCCGAACCTGAGGCCCAGCCAGGACTGTCTCTCCCCGAAGAGAAAGACAGGAGCCTCCCGCTGTTCTGAATGGCGGTGCTTCGCACGCGCAGAAGAGGGATCTCGGCCGAAGAGCCGGCCTTGTCCCGACCTACGGATCTTTCGACAATCGCCATCACGCCTGGGATCAGCGGTTTGAGCCCGCCGATCGGCCGGGTCTTTCCGGAGCCGATTTGCATTGAGTTCGTCGAGCCGAAGCCTTTTTCGTCCCGATATTGACCGCATCGACGGATACACGCCCGGCGAGCAGCCGCAGGATTCCGGCTGGATCAAGCTCAACACGAACGAAAACCCTTATCCGGCGTCGCCGGCCGTGCGCGCGGCAATCATTGCGGCGGCAGAGGGGCGACTCAACGTTTACCCGGACCCTCTTGGGACGGTGTTTCGCAAGAAGGCGGCGGCACTCTTTGGCGTCGAACCAGATTGGGTCCTGCCAGCCAATGGCAGCGACGAGTGTCTGACACTCATTACCCGCGCCTTCGTCGACGCAAACGATCTCATCACGTTTCCTTATCCCAGTTACATCCTGTACGAGACTTTGGCCGACTTGCAGGGCGCACGGCACGAACCCCTTTTGTTGAATCCGGACTGGTCTTGGAATTTCGCGGAGGTCAGTCCGCAAATTGCCCGCAGCAAGCTGATCTTCGTGCCGAATCCCAATTCGCCGTCGGGAAACGCCTGGCCGCGGGCGGAGATCGAACGGCTGATCCCTCCTTCTGGCGTGCTGGTCCTCGACGGCGCCTATGCCGATTTTGCCGACGAACCGGACCGGGCCGACGTCCTTCGCAGCCCGGCCGGCCACCGGGTGATTCTGACGCGAACGTTCAGCAAGTCCTACAGCATGGCGGGGGTGCGCTTCGGCTTTGCCATGGCCCATCCCGATATCATCCGCGGGCTGCGAAAAGTAAAAGACAGCTATAACTGCAACGCGCTGTCCCTCGCAGCCGCGACGGCCGCGATTGACGACCAGGACTGGGTCCGCCAGAACGTCGCGCGCATTCGGGCCACGCGCGGTCGGCTAAGCCAGTCGCTCCGTTCCTGTGGGTTCGACGTTGTCGAAAGTCAGGCCAATTTCTTGTGGGCGACGCGAAAAGAGGGACGACACCGCGAGATTTACGAAAAACTCAAACGGCGGAAAATCCTCGTTCGCTATATGCGCTTCCCCAACGCAGGCAAGGGCGCGTCTGAGGAGCTCGACGGACTCCGGATTACCGTCGGCACGGACACAGAAGTCGATGGTTTGATTGCCGCATTGAAGGACATGTCCGCATGAAGCGTACCGCAACGGTAAAACGCAAGACGGCCGAGACCGACGTGCAACTCGAAATTGCGCTTGATGGGACCGGAGCAGCGGTGATCGAGACGGGCGTCGGGTTTTTCGACCACATGCTGACGCTGCTGGCCAGGCACTCGCTGGTTGACTTGAATGTCAAAGCGAAGGGCGATCTCCACGTCGATCAGCATCACACCGTCGAGGATGTGGGGATCTGTTTTGGAAAGGCGCTCAGCGAAGCGCTCGGCGACAAACGCGGAATTGCCCGGTACGGCAGCATCGCGCTGCCCATGGAAGAGACGCTGGTGACGGCCGCCGTCGACCTGAGTGGTCGCGCCTGGTTCGTGTACGACGTCGTCATTCCGACTCCAAAGATCGGTGAATTTGATTCGCAGCTTGTCGAGGTATTTTGGCAGGCGGTGGCTGCCAACGCGTTGATGAACTTGCACTTCGTGCTTCATCACGGCACAAACGGCCATCACATCGCCGAAGGTGTCTTCAAGGGAGCGGCCCGCGCTTTTCGTCAGGCCGTGGCAATCGATCCGAGGCAGTCAGGGATCCCTTCGTCCAAGGGAACATTAACTGATTGAAATCGTGTCGATCGAGATGTTCTGTTTGGCATCCTTTTTTGATCGCCAACGCCGTTGACAATCGGACGCCACCCAGTAGGTTAGGCTTCTTCGGCGTCAATCGGTTTTCGACCGAAACGGAAGCTCTCTCCCATCTCGCACGACTGTCGTCGAATCAACAAGAGAAATTACGGGCGGGGACCTCCAGGCATTCCCGGCTTTTGCCAATACGGAAGGCACCAAAGGTTGTTTCGACAGTGCATCCGCGACCGGGCGTCGCGACGCGCTGCCCAAGGACCAATGGCTTAGTACGGAATCAAAGAAGCGCGGGCAATAGTGCAGCATCGTCGCAATAAAATGTCCGGCGGTTCCCCGCTCTATTCTCTTTTCCCATTTTTCTGTCCTTCTCAAGTAGCCTTCATGCTTCAACGGCATTGACGGCAAAACACAAAGGTCACGAAGGACGCGAAGAATAGGGGCTGCACTCGAACGCGCGGTGGCCCCATTTTGTCGGCATATATGCGGTTGCAGTCCCAAAGTGGACTCTTTGCCCTCAGGCCGCCGAACGTCTTTTACGATCGCGCAAAGTTTGACGGTTAGGTTAAAGATTCCGATGGCCGATAATCGATGTTCCCATTTGGTGGGGGGCGTCTTCGGCTGAGCTGCGCGGATGCTCTACGGACTTTATTCTTCCGCCCAGGGGATCCAGGCCCAGTCGTCACGAATCGATGTCATCGCCAATAATTTGGCGAACGCAGGGACATCGGGGTTTAAGCGCGACCTGGCAATCTTTCAGAGCAATCGCCCCTACGACGTTGAGAACGGCGGCGGTTCCGATGCCCCCGGAAATCAGAACGCCTTGAGCGGGGGCGTGAGCACAGCCCAGATCGCAACGGACTTTAGCCCCGGCCCACTGACTCGCACCGGGAGCGCTTACGACGTTGCCTTGGCCGGTCATGGCTTTTTCCAGGTGAGCAACGGCCAGCAAAGCTATCTCACCCGGAACGGCCAATTTACCGTGTCGACCAACGGCGACTTGGTTGCCCAGGGCTCCGGGATGCGCGTGCAGTCGAGCACAGGCCAACCGATTGCCATTCCGACGGACGCCATGCGGATCGAAATTGGCAATGACGGCATGGTGACGGCGATTGGCAACGACGGCGATCGAACGCAAATCAGTCGGCTAGCCGTTGTCCAGCCGGCATCCGAAAGCCAACTTCAGAAAATGGGAAACAGCTTGTACCGGGCGGCAGGAAGCGTCTCGCCGGCTGGCACAGAACTACAAGTGAAGCAGGGCTACCTTGAGGGATCTGGCGTGAATTCCATGAACGAAATGGTGCAGATGATCCAGGCCTCGAGAGCCGTTGAAGCGAACGTCAACATGATCAAATTCCAGGACGATGCGCTCGACCGGCTCTTGCAGGCGACGGCGCCCCATTAGGAAACTGATCGATCGTCCCTGAACGGCGGAGAACGAGCTTTAGATGACCATTCGAGCGCTTTACACCGCCACAAGCGGAATGCAGGTGCAAGAGTCGAGTCTTGACACCATTGCCAATAACATCGCGAACGCGAGTACGACGGCGTACAAGCGCACCCGGTGCAATTTCGAGGATCTTTTCTATCAGTACGATAAGCTGCCCGGGACGGTTGACTCCAACGGCCTGCCGACGCCGATTGGCATCGAGTACGGTCTCGGAGCTCGAGTCTCCGGAACGGAAGTCGACCAGACTCAAGGGACCTTCACTCAAACCGGGGCCCCGCTCGACCTCGCAATTTCAGGTCAGGGCTTTTTCCAAGTGCAGGATCCGCAGACTGGCCAGACGCTTTATACGCGTGCGGGAAACTTTTCGATCAATGCCAACGGACAAGTCGTGGTAGCGTCGGCGGACCTTGGTCGGCCGCTCCAACCTCCGATCACGATTCCGCCGGGCGCAACGCAGATTACGATCTCCGGCGACGGGGTCGTCTCGGTGCTGGAGCCGCCGAATACGAATCCAACAAATATTGGCAATATCCAGACGGTCACGTTCATCAATCCGCAGGGATTGGTTCAGATGGGCCAAAACCTCTACCAATTGAGCAATTCCAGTGGCACGCCGCAGGTTGGCACGCCGGGACAGGAGGCACGCGGGCTGCTCCAGCAAGGATATCTCGAGGCGTCGAACGTCGATGCGACGACCGAGCTGGTCAACCTGATCAATACACAACGGACTTATGAATTGAACAGTCAGGTCGTGCAGGCAAGTGACCAAATCCTGCAGCTGTTGACGAACCTCCGGCGGTTTTAGCGGACGCAATTAGCATGTGTTCCATCATTTGGAAAAAGACGCACCCCAGCGCTCTTGTGCGTTCCGGGAGCGATGGATGCGTCCGGACCGCGCGATGCGCGTCGCAGGCCTCAAGGCTTCTGGCAGCCGCGGTGATGGTACTGGTGTCGTGGTTGGACGCTTCGGCGGCCGATATTTGCTTTCAGCCGACAGCCCTTGTCTCAGAGTCGACCGTGCGTTTGAGAGACATTGCAGTCGTGAGCGCGAGCGAAGCGGCCACGATGACCCTTCTGGAAAACGTCGCCCTAGCGCCAGCTCCCGCTCCGGGAAGACGCATGCGACTCGAGTTTGCGGAGATCCGTTCTCGCTTGGAGGCGACGGGAGTTCCGGCCGTCGAATTGAATTATTCGGGCTCGACCGTCGTGGTGGTTGCGTCGGCCGATGCTTTACCGCCGGTGAAAGCCAAGACAAAGAAAATCGCCAAGACGAGAGCGGCCGCATCCTCGGCACAGGTCAAGCGGGCCGAACAAGTCATGGCCGAGGCGGTTCGCCGCTCGTTGAAGGACAAGCACCGCGAATCGCCGACGATGTTTATTGACGTGATCGTCGATCCAGCCGACGCACATGTCGTTTTGGCCAACGCGGCACAAAGTTTTGAGATCGGCGCGGTTAATGCGAAAAGCACCGAGCCGCAGGCGATTCCGGTCGGCTATCAGGACGCCCAGGGTCAGCCGGCGCGTTTCCAGGTCCAATGCATCGTCTCGGAGCGCCCTCAGGTTCCCGTTCTCTCGCACTCCGTCTCGAGCGGCGCCGTGATCCACGAATCCGACCTGGAGTGGCGTCCGGTCGACAGCACGACCGGCGTTTTAACGCGCCTCGATGCGATCGTCGACAAG
>CAYWOV010000071.1:0-8893 GCA_964459965.1 uncultured Planctomycetaceae bacterium
ACGTCAGCATTCCGGGCCGCCAATTGCTGGGAGGCTCGGCCTACCTGGGTGCGGCGTACAACCCGTTCAGCATCGGGAGCGATCCCAATTCGCCAAACTATGCGGTGCGGAACCTGCGATTTCCCCGTGGCATGAACGCCGCGCGTTTGCAGGATCGCCAACGCATGTTGCGCCATCTCGATCTGCTCTGCAGCGAGGTTGGCCGCAACGGTGAATTCGCGGCCCTCGACGAGTTTTCGCACGAGGCGATCGAGATGGTCACCAACTCCCGCGCGCAAGCGGCTTTCGATCTGAACCGGGAGACAGCCTACACCCGCGATCAATATGGTCACACGACAGCTGGGCAGGGGTGTTTGCTCGCTCGTCGCTTGGTCGAAGCGGGCGTCACTTTTGTGACGGTTCTCTCGGGAGGGGAGTGGGATACTCATGCCGACAACTTCTCGACACTCAAGAAGAAATCGCTGCCGTTCGTGGATCGCGCCTTGGCGGCCCTGGTCACGGACCTGCATGAACGCGGACTCGACCGACGCGTGTTGGTCCTGATCACGGGCGAATTCGGACGCACGCACACCATCAATCCGCAGGCGGGTCGCGACCATTGGCCGGGGGCATTTTCAGTTTTGTTCGCCGGTGGCGGCCTGAAAGTCGGCCAGGTTGTCGGCGCCACCGACAACCTCGCCATGCGTCCCATCACGCATCCGTATTCGCCCGGGGATATTCTCGCCACGGTCTACCGATTCTTGGGAATCGATACGGCCAGGGAATTTCATGATCACAGCGGGCGTCCGATCCGCGTGCTGAATGAAGGACAGCCCATCCCGGAACTGCTTGCCTGAATTCCCCGATGGTTTGGCCGTCGAATGAGGTCGGTTCCATGATCCGTGTTGTTTGCCGCTCCCTGCGGGCGGCGGTGGCGATTCTGTGCGTCGCAACGATATTTTTCTGTGCCGAAGTCAGGGGAGCCGAGAAGCCGCGGGATCGTGCAGGCATCCGGTCTGCCAATCCTTACGTCCCTCTCGTCGTCGATGGCGTTCGATTTCTTCCCTCGCCAAAGCACGAGCGGATGCTGCTCGGCGGTCGATTTGCTGGCTCGAACGATTCGTCGACCGAGGGCTTTGAGGTGCTCGCGGAAATTAACTCTGAGCCGAAGGCCGGCCAATGGAGGGTGCTGCAATTCAAGAATAAGACGCCTTACCGCTGGCTTCGCTACGAGTTGCCCGCCGAGTCACAAAGCAAAGACGTCTCCCCAAACAACATCGCCCAATTCGAGTTCATGAGCGGCTCGCGCAAGCTGAATGGGCCGCGATACTTCGACAGCGGAATGGGCCAATTTGTCGGCATCGATTTGGGCGAGCAGGCGTCAACTCAACGAGTGTTCTTCTCGCCGAACTCTGCCGATGTTCGCCCAGTGCGAGCCTTGATGCTGCGTTCCCGCTCGCCAGAGGCGACGATCCGTTACACGCTCGACGGCACCGCGCCCACTACCACGAGCTTGACCTATACCGCGCCGCTCGAGATCTCGGGCCGGACGACGATCTCGGCCGTCGCTATCGGCAAAGGCCTCGCGCCGAGCCCGGTCTCGCATGCGACTTACCTCAATGGAACGCGCCCCGTCACGATCAAGAGCTTTCACGTCGGTAATAGCCTGACGGGCAACGCCATGCGATTTCCGGTCTTCGCAGAGACGGCCGGGATTAAGAACCAATCTGCCTGGTTCCTGATCGGCGGGGCGTACACCGTGAAGCTCTGGAAGGCGAAAGAAGGTGCCGACAAGGAGCGGTTTCAAAAGGCGTACGCCCAGACCGCCTTTCCACTGGACCACTTTACACTCCAACCGCGTGACTTCGATATCGACGAGGAAGTTGAAAACGAGCGGAGCTTCATCAACTTCGTCCGCGAACGATCACCCAACGTGCAACCCTGGCTCTATGCCGAATGGGTTGAAAGGGATCGAAGGCGGCCCAGCGATCGAGGGTCGGTCCCGAGCTATCAAATGAAAAAACTCTTCCCCGCGGCGACCTGGCAGGAATCGATGTCGGCGATGCTGCTGTACGTGGAAGAAGTGCAACACCGCCTGAAGCAGCTCGACAAAGAGGGCAAGCCCGCCCGGATTCTCCCCTGTTCGCTCGCCTTGGGATTCGTGCGAAATCTCATCGACGACGGCCAGCTGCCCGGCGTGCCCAAAGGTGAGGTGAGCTTTTATCGCACCTTTTTCGCCGACACGGTGCATGTGAATCTGAACGGCTGCTATTTGGTCGACCTGATCTGGTACGCGGCCTTTACGGGCCAATCGCCCGAGGGCAAACTGCTGCCGGTCGATACGACGCTGACTCCGGCACAAGCCCAGGTTCTGCAGCATCTGGCGTGGGAGATTGTCAAAAACTATCCCGATTGCGGCCTCTATCAAGAGGGAACCACTCCGGCCGCCACCCCACAGTTCTCCTTGCCGAGTGGTCCCATCGGCAAACCGGCGCCGATTCACCTGACTTCTGCGACGCCTGGCGTCTTCTACCGCTACACGCTCGACGGCACGATTCCCACCCGGACGCGCGGCTACGTCTATTGCGGAGTGATCACGGCTCAGCCAGGAATGGCGATCAAGGCCGTGGCCTACAAGAGCGGTTTCGGCGACAGCGGCGTTGCCGAATCGTTCTATCCGGTTGGCGAGCGGCGTGCGGATTGATGGGTACGATAATACGGTGCGGGGCGTGGAGTACGAGGAAATCTGATGACCATAAGCATTCAAATGTCGACCGACACATTATTCGAATGGAGTGCCGCTCAGATCGTCGAGAGGATCGCGGCCGGCGAAATCTCGGCGAGCGAAGTCACCGAGGCTTATCTCCGGCGGATTGAAGAGGTCAATCCGCTGATCAATGCGATCGTCGTGCCGATGTTCGAGCAAGCGCGGGCCGACGCGGCTGCTGTGGACGCTGCACGGAATCGAGGCGAGGCGTTGGGGCCGCTCGCCGGGCTGCCCATCACGGTGAAGGAGTCGTTTCATGTGGCCGGCACGCCGACCACTGTCGGCCTGACGGCGCGGGCCTCGCACCGGGCGCCGGCCGACGCCTTTCACGTCGCCAGAATGCGCGCGGCGGGAGCCGTGGTCTTGGGAAAGACCAACGTGCCGCAGCTCGTGATGAGCAACGATTCGCAGAACCCGCTTTACGGGCGGACGAAAAATCCCTGGAATCCCGAACGCTCGGCCGGCGGTTCCAGCGGGGGCGAAGCGGCCGCCATCGCGGCTGGTTGTTCGCCGCTGGGAATTGGCAGCGATATCGGCGGCAGCGTCCGCTTGCCTGCCAACGCCTGCGGCATTTGTGCGCTCAAGCCGACATCCGGCCGCCTCACCATGGCAGGACACTTGGACATCGTGCCAGGCCAGGAGGCGATCCTGGCCCAACCGGGACCGATGGCCCGCTACGTGAGCGACCTTGATCTCGCTTTTCGGTTTCTGTGCACGCCCGAGCAATGCAGCGTCGACCCGACGATTCCACCGCTCCCCCCGTCGGCGGACCCGACGTTGGCGCCCACGAAGCTTCGCGTCGCAATGTACACCGACAACGGCGTGATCACGCCCGCGCCGGCCGTAGCTCGGGCGGTGCGAGAGGCGGCCGCCGCGCTGCGGGAGCGGGGTCTGGAGGTCGAAGAATGGCAGCCGCCGGACGTGCCGGAAGCGTTTGAACTTTGGCTCGGCCTCTTGATGGCAGACGGTTCAACTGCCCTTCGGCACCTCTGTACCGGCTCAAAAGTCGATGCCTCGCTCCGAATGACATTCGCCGCCGGCCGCGTGCCGCACGGGTTGCTCGCCGCGGTTGTCGCGCCGCTGCTTGGCCTCTTCGGCCAGAATCACACGGCGAATGCGGTCCGCAGCATCGGTCGGCGATCGGCTCGCGATTACTTGCGGCTCATCAAGCGGCGGACACAATACAGGACCAAGTTTCTCACGGCTTTGGTCCGCGGCCGATTCGATGCCATCCTCTGCCCGGTCGATGCCCTCCCCGCGATGATTCCGGGACGCAGCGAGGATCTCATCCACGCTCTGAGCTACTCAGCGACCTATAACCTGCTCGGCATGCCGGCCGGCGCAGTCGCCGCCACGCGCGTTCGCACCGGCGAGGAGAGCAATCGGCCCGCCAGTCGAGATACCGTCGAGCGTGCCGCCCGCGAAACCGAACGAGGCAGCGCGGGTTTGCCGGTCGGCGTGCAAGTCGTGGCCAAGCATTGGCGGGAAGATGTCGTGCTCAGCCTGATGGGCCTGCTCGAGGAGCACTTCAGCAAGCTCCCCGATTATCCGACACGGCCGCAGATTTGAAGGGAGCCTAACGCATCAGCCCGCTCGGCGTTCCTGCTGAGGCAGGTTGTGCCCGGGGAGCCAAAGCGGCTCGACGCCGCGGGATTCGAAGAGGTGGGCCAGGTGCAGGTGGCACGTAAAGAACAGGATCTGGCGGTTCTCTTCGGCGAATTCACAGAGTGTGTCGACGGCCGCTTCGGTGCGAACCTGGTCGAAATTGACCAGCACGTCGTCGAAGACCATCGGCAGATCGATACCTTTTTGTCCCAGCTCGTGGACGGTGGCCATGCGCACTGCGAGAAAGAGCTGCTCGCGCGTGCCGCCGCTGAGCCGTTCGACTGAAAGCGATTGACCGCGCTCGTCATCGATCCGCAGCTCTCGCTGGCCGAGCGGCGTCCAGACGTTGCCGTATTTGCCACGGGTCAATTGTTCCAGATACTTTGACGCCAGGGCCAACGTCGCCGGCTGGCAGGTGCGTTCGAACTTCGAGCGCACGCGATCGACAGCTTGGCGAGCCAGTTCGATGCCCAACCATTCCTCGGCCGTTCGCGCCAGCTCGTGTCGCGTCTGCGAGTGTTCGAATCGCAATTGAGTCGCCTCACAATCGGCCTCGAGCGATTTGAGCGACTGCTTGACCCCTCCCAACTCTTCAAACGCCGCATGGCGGTCGCGCTCGATTTGCGCAAGCTCGTCCGAGAGGGCGTCGATTCGTTTCTGATTGTGGTCGGCGTCGAAGTTCTCGAGGTCTTCCTCGACGATAGCCAACTCAGGTTCCTCGGCGGCCGCGTTGCGGAGGTCCTCGTCTGCGATTTCGAGTCGCGCATCGCATTCGCGACGGCGTTCGATCCAGCCGGCCCGCTCGAGAAACCCGTCACGGTCGGCGGCTCCGCCTTGAACTAACAAGGCCGACAAACGCGAGCGGAGGCGGCGCAATTGCCGCTCGGCTTTGAAGTGCTTGCGGCGATGATCCTTCAACTCGCGGCGGGTGCGGCGATACTCATCGCGGACGATCCCCAACGATTTCAGCTCGCCGTCCCAAGATGCCAAGACGTCGAGCGGCGGCTTGCCCTCGAAATCCGTGCGTCCGGCCCGTCGGCCTGCTTCCGCCATTCGGGTGTGGAACGATTGAATCGACGTTTCGAGATTACGCCGCTCGCCGCCGGCGGCCTTCCACGCACGCAAATGGTCGCGGGCCTCGGCGGCGCGGTCCCACGCGTCGAGCGCATCGTCGACTTTAACCGTCTCGGAATGGCCGAGACCCTTCAGCAGTTCGCACCAGTTCTGACGCTCCGCGCTCAAATCGCGCTGCACGCCTTGAAACCGCGTCCGCAGCTCGGACAGCCGCCGCCGCCGCAACCGGATGCCGCGGCGAGCGCGGTTCCAACGTTCCAATTCGGCGAGGCGAGCCATGGCTTGCCGATGAAGTTCCGCATCATCGACGACGCTCGCGGGGGGTTGTGCTGGCCCCACGTTTGGCGTTTCGACCGCGTTCTCTGGAGCCGCTTCGGCGTCCGCTTTCCGAGAGGCGGTTTGCGGAACCGCAGTGAGCCGGGCAATCGCGGCCTGTGTTTCCTGCAATTGGGAGCCAATCTGCTCCGATTCGTCGACCTCGCTTCCGGCGGCGTGCGAACTGTGATCCAGATGATGTTTCAAGCCCCAGGCCACGCCAAGTCCGCAAAAGCCGATGCATGCCATGCCGATACCGGCGAAAACATCCATCGACGCGGCCTGGTAGAGTCCGACCAGAGTGACGGCGATGCCGGCCACGAGCAACATGCCGAGAAACTTGGGAATGAAGTTTGGCAAGGGCTCTGATTGGTGAGCCGATTGACTGTGGAGCCGGTCGAGGCGGGCCGCCAGGTCAGCCGATTGCAACCGCAGACGGGCCAGCTGCTCGAGGCCTTTCAGATGCGTGGTCTGTGCGGCGATCGTCTCTTCGAGCGATCGGTCTCCAAGCCCTTTCAGCTTCTCGTCGAGCGCCGCGCTCCGCTTGCCGACGACCCGGCTGAGCCGTTTGCGCGTGTGCATCATGCGATTGCGCCGACGCAGGACGGCCCGATAGCGCGCCGCCGCCGACATGATCCGGCGACGGGTTCCCAGTCCCGTGTCGAGCGATTCGAGCCGCTCCTGCGTCCAATCGGAGCCCAGCGATTCGAGCGACCGGTCGAGTGTCGATCGGACTTCCTCCTCGCGGCTCTTCGCGGCGGCTGTCTGCTGGGTGACGTCGCGGTACCAGCCGGCCTGTTCGACAAAGCCAACCAGCGCGGCCGAATGCGTGTGCAATTCTTTGTGACCGGCGAAGCACTGCAGTTTCGCGCGAAGCGCATTGACCGATTCGTGCAGGGCTTGTCGCGATTCGGACGCGGCGGCGACTTGAGCATCGAGACTCTTGAGACGTTCGACGCCGTCGGCGGGAAAACGGGCGACTTCAGGGATTGTCTGCAGCTCGAGGCGAATCGCTCGGGCCTCGTTCCAATGCGGCCAGACTCGTGACAGCAGTCGATGCCCCGAAAGTTGTTGAGCGGCATCCGCCTGCTTGCGCTGAAAACTTTCGATCCGGTCCTCGATCCGGGCGCGCACACGGCAGCGCTCGGCGTGTTCTTCGCGCAGGGCATGGCTGTTGACGATTTCATCCCGCAGCGTCTGCTCGCGTTCCAGCAGGTCCGCCAGGCGGCCCGTGCGCGACGCCGGGTCGAGAAGGTCGCGCCGCTGGTGCTCGACGGCGGTCGTCGCCTCGAGCAGCCTGCGGCCGGTCGGTCCGAGCGTGAGCCCGTAAATATGGCGGGCCACTTCATCGCCTTGCAGGGTCGACATCTCCTGCAGCTCGTTGAGGCCCACGGCGAATACGTTCTCGAACAGGCTTTCGTCGGTGCGATGTAACAATTCGGCCAGTAGCGATTCGGCCGGCTGCTCCCGGTCGGTGCCGACGACCGAGACCAAGCCTCGCGTTCCCCGATCGGAAATGCGGCGGATCTCGTATTCGTGGCCTTGCGATTCGACGCGCAGCAAGCCTTCCCAACCGACCGGGCGCGACGTGCCGTCGCACAGCTCGACGGCGAACGGCTCGAAACCGTAAAGGATGCTGCGAATGAATCGAGATAGGGTCGTTTTGCCGGCCTCATTGGGGCCGTAAAAGACGGCGATCCCGCGATTGGGCACGGCCAGCGAAAGCTGCTGCCAGACGCCAAACCGAGCGACTTGTATCGCTTTGATTTTCATGCGGAGGCTCCTTCGCCCGCCGCGGCCCGAAAGACTTTCCAACCAAACCGTTGTGCGTGGGCGCCGATCGAACCGGGCTCGGCGTTTACAACAATGCTTTCCACCTGGGCGGCCCATTCCCGAGATCGGTCCGGATCGGCGGCTGACAGTTCAACCAGTAAGCGGGGAAACATAGAAGGAAGATCGTTTTGGCAAACGGTCAAAGCGTCAGAAAAGTCGGCGTGAAGCGGATCATCAAGGGGACGGGTCAAGTCCGCCTCGGCATCGGCATGCAGCACGACGTTATGCACGACGGCCTCTGTTCCGGGTAACAGCGAAGCCTCGTTCAGCTCCTGACCGAATTGCCGGCAGGTCCCGGCGTCAAACGGCTCAAGGGCCGCCGCGTTACCGCGCAGCACCCACTCGACGATCCATGCGTTCTCACTCGTCTCGCCGCACTTTTCTTCCAGCAGCGACCGGCAACGCCGACGCAGCTCCTCCCGGTCCATCGCCGTGTCGAGCGAAATCGCGAAACGTTCCCACCGCACCGAGGCCGTCGGCACGAAATCGCAGTGGACGGTTCCGTCGGACTCGACATTGACCAACGTTGAGCCACGCGGACCCGTCTCAAGGGGACGGCTTCCTTGGACCGAACCCGGATCGTGGGCAATTCCTTTCCGCTTGGCAAACGTCCGCCGGGCACGTCCGGCGCCGAAAGCCAGGTAGTCGACGGGCCAGTCGCGAATCTCTTCGTTCGGACCGCCGGTGGAGACTTCGTTTTCGGCACCAAAGCTTCCCTCTTGGCCGGCCGACCACGCGTCGAGGATGTGGGCGTCCTCCGCGTCCGTGTTCGTCGCCAGCACGCCGATCGCAAACGGGAGAGGCCGCTGTCTTTCGGATCGTAGTTCTCGCTCGGAGCCGCGGGCTCCCTTTCGGCGAGGCAGCCGGGGCCAATTGCCGATGCGTGCGATCGTCTTGCCGTCGCGTTTGAAAGCGACGGGCTTCGTCCCCGTGCCGTCGAGGATGGTCGTGTTGTCCGGCAAGTCGGGAATCTGCCGCCAGGCGTCCGTCGGATCAAGCAGTCCGGGAATCACGAACACGCGAATGGCTTCCTGAGCCAACTGTTCCAGGCCGTCGACGAGCGCAAGCCGCGCGGCCAAACTGTGGTCGGCCTCGACGAACGTATTTCCGGCAAGCAGCAGGAAATCGATTTGTCGCTCGAGCGCGACGCCGATGAGCCGCTCGAAGGCGGCTCGCGTCGCATCCTGCACGATGGATGCAACGCGCGAGGGCAGCGGATACGTCTCTCCAATCGCCTGATCAAGGCGGAGATTCGCGGCGTGCAAAAACCGCAGCGGTTCAAACGGCATGGGCGGAGCCTCCCTTCTCCCGGCCAGCGCA
>CAYWOV010000072.1:0-8883 GCA_964459965.1 uncultured Planctomycetaceae bacterium
GATGACGGACTGCGTAATGTCCAAGCACGGAGTGGGGAGAAATCTCAAAATTATTTTGAACCAGCGTCGCATTCCAGCGTGACTTCGCCCGTTCCCAAAGCGTTTCCCACCGGGCCAGTTCCACACGGGCTGAGTGTTCCACCGTGGTGAGATCGGCGTCGATCGAGGGAGTGCGGGCCACTTCCCGCGCGCCGGTCGCGAGAAAGATGATTTCCGGTCCGAAGTTGTCGAGTCCCGAGCCGTCTGAAAGGATTTCCTGACGAAAAAGGCCATAGTCGGCCTCGTAGATCTCGGCTGCGAGTCCCTCGCCCGCCAGAAAGACTTCGATGAGCTGGCGGAGCTGAATCGTCGTCGGGCCGCCGAGAATCGCAAGCCGCATCGCCGGAGAACTGATGCCGTTTCCGGGCGTGCGAATCAAAAAGCGGCGCAGGCCCATCAATGGCGAGTAGTCGAGAAGCGGACTGACCGCGCGAGCGGCCCAAGTCCGTGCCGCGTCGGTCCCTTCGTTTTTGGCAAGCCTCTGCAGAGACTGAATAAACGGGGCGAACCGAGGTTTCCGACCCGACGCGTCAAGCTGCAAATACGAAAGAAGTGCTTCGTGATCTTCGGTAAGGTCGGCCACCGAGCAACACCGCGTTGCCGCGGCCCGAAACGATTAGTGAGAGGGGGACTGGGAAGAGAAGGTCGACGACTCAAGCTCAAGCCATCGTCAAGTTCGATGCTAATCCGCGCCATAATTGGCGTCAACGACCGTCGGGCAGCCGGCTGGGCGAGCGTTGAGGTGACCGAATGTCACTAGCAACAAAGTTGCTTCCCTTCAAACGGCTCGATTTGTCACGTTGGGTGTTCGCATCTCTCGCAACGCGGCGAGCACCACCTCTTCGGCATCTCGGGTGCCGCCCAGAACACTTGCCGTCTGGTCGGTTGACAACCTCGGCAAGCGCGGCGAGTAAATCCGGACGCCGGGATGGGACTTCTCCAGCAAGCGGCAGAGTGTTTCCGCGGCTGACTTCGCGGCAACGTATTCCGCGAAGCTCGAGGGGAGTTCGTCGATCATGGAGGAAGAAGGATAAAGAACGTATCGCAAATCATTGCCCAGGCGACTGACCGCGTGAAACGTATCGTGAAATCCTCGGACGTAATATTCGCAAAGCTCCGCGAACCGTTCGCGGGAAAATCGCCCCTTGATGGCTGCCGAAATAAAAGGTGTCGCGAAGTAGCAGAGAATTGTCGGCGACCACTCGCCGACTCGCGATGCGAGTTCGCCCGCGTCCGTCAAGACGTCGTACGCGAAGCACTGTGCAGCGCCGCCTTGGGAGATAACCTCGGACTTGACCCTCTCGGCATCGTGAGCGCCTCGATGATAGGTCAATTTGACCTGGGCCCCTCCGACAGCCAGTTCTTTGACCGCGACTTCCCCCAGACCCCGTGATCCGCCGATGACGAGGGCTCGTTCGTGCTGAAATTCGTCCGAGTCGACGAGTCCACGAAGCACGGCAATCGTCGCCTGCGCCCTCGGCGCGGGACGCACCAAGGCTGTCAGCGATCCGCTCAAACCGGGGGCGTCAACGCGTAAGTTCAGCAGAGAGACTCGCTCGTCGTAACCTTCGACCCGATACGCGAGCGCCGGATCCCCGACGTTTTCAGACGCCGTGAGCTCCATGCCGGTGAAAATCGAGTGCAGGCCCGGCGCTTCCATCCCGACTAGCCGGCTGGTCGCCAACAGCACGGCGACTTGCTCCGCCGGCACGCGTTCCAAGACCTGAGGGAAAAGGCGGCACGCAAGCGATCGATCGAGACAAAGTGGAATTTGGCCGCTCGACGTGCATAGGTCTGCGACCGATCGATCCCGGCACGCAGTTCTCGGCGCACTCTCGCAGGGCACATCCGGTCCGCGGCCGATTTGACGTTCCCAGGCGATCGCTGCCGTCAGAAGTTTAACCTGGTTGGCCGTGACAACAATTTTGACTCCGTTTGGAGAGACTGGGAGCACGGCAAACTCCGCATCCTCGCCGAGAAAGGTCGGAGAGCGGAATTTGACCGACAAGCTTGTGAGGCGGATGCGATCGGCCTCCTCCTCGAGCCAGCGATCGAGTGCGCACAGCAAGACATGGATGCCATGAACGACCGGCCGGCCGTACATCAGTCGGCGAGCGACTAAGGGATCCATATGAATCGGGTTGTGATCGCCCGAGAGCTTTGCAAAACGCTCTTGAGCTTCGAATGAAAAGGAATGGACCACTGAGATGCCCCACTCGGTCCGAGATACGTACCGTGAACCCCCGGTATGCTGAAGCATATCCTAATCAGCCCGACGGCGACGCCGCGTCGGCGGGGACCAGTTTAGGGCGCGGGAGGAGGCAATACGTGCGGGGGTAGAAGGCGCCCTATGGCCCACTAGCGCCGCGGCTGATTGCCGTCTCGCGAAGATCCGGTTCCTGAACGGTCGGCGTTCTTGATCGGCCTGTGTTAAGAATGGCCGGTTCGGGACTGCAGGCGAACGGCGGTACGAACGGTTTCGGAATGTGCTCTGCGGAGTTTTTGCGAACCGCACCGACGAATCGGGTGGTCGCATTTATAGGCGGCGAGGTAACGTTTCTCGCCCAGGCGGGGTTTACATCCGAAAGAACTGGAACAACCTTGTCCAGGCCCCCACTCTTGGGGAAAACCCTTAGGAATAGTCAACGCCGGAACGTGAAATACGGCTTATATTCAACCGGGCACTCGATTGGTCGTTCGGGACGAACGGACCGGGCGATTGAGTCCTCAAAGACAGTCAGATCGTTCCAGACGGACGATCTGAATCCCTGATTTCCAGCAAACTGCATGCGCGAGCAGAAACCAAGCTAACGACACACGCCGCTTTGCGGCGGACGTCGAACGAAAGCTGCCAGAACCATGACCACGGCGGGAAATCTAGTCGACTGGAAGCACTTGCGCGTGCAATTGATGGGAAAGACGGATAAGCCGCCGATTCCGCCCAGGCTCGAAGTGCCGAAACTTCCGCAGACGGTCTCGGCTGTCTGCCAGAAGGCCAACCTTCCCGACTGCACGGCCGCCGATCTGTGCGAAGTCTTGGAACGCGACTCGGCAATTACCGTTGATCTGCTGAGACACGTCAATTCGGCCGCGACGGGACTGCGGACCAAGGCCGCAACGGTGCGGCAGGCGATCGCCCTGTTAGGGATCAAGAAAACGCGGCTGTTCGTGATCACGACCGTGCTCGAACAGCACATGCGGAATACCAAATCGCCGCTCATTCTGGCGAAGTTGTTCTGTTTGTCGGCAATGGAACGGGCCCTCCTCGCCCGCGAAATCGCCAAGGCCACCCATCGCGATACGGACCTGGCTTTCGCGGCCGCATTGATTCAGGACTTCATCCTGCCCTCGCTCACGCGCCAGCACCTGGCTGAATACGCCGGGTTCACACAAGAACTCGCGACCGGCAACGGTGAACTGTCCGTGATGGAAGCATCAAAATTCGGATGTACGCATGCCGATTGCGCCGCGTACCTGATGACGAACTGGGGCTTCCCCGACGACTTGATCTGCTGTGTTCTGTTGCACCATCGCGCGGCGCAAGTTTGGTCGTTGGAGTCGCTGCGGAATACGGCGTTGCCGGCGCTCGCCGTCACATCGTGGCTGCCCTGCGTGCTCTCGCCCTCCACGGCGAATATTTCCAAGTTCTCCCAGTTTGTGACGGAAAACTTTCGCCTTGACGTCGGTACCCTTGCGCAATCGGTCGAAGACCAGCTCCGCGGCCTGATTCCCAATTTGGCCGGATACACGACGTTGAATCAGCATCTCGCGAAGACGGCCGTCGGTGTTGCGCAATGACGTCAAACGCACAGTCGCAAACGATCACCTTTTCGATCGACCGCCTGCTGCCGGGCACGACGCTGGCCGGGCCGATCTACGAGGACAACGACGGCGCCGTGCTGTTGCTTCAGGCGGGCGTTTGCGTTTCGACCGAACAGATTGATCAACTGCGGAAGCGCGGCATTGAACAAATCCGCATCGAAAAGCGATTTGCCGATTCGCTGTTCGCTCCCCGCCGCACGAATTTGCGCGGGTCGCACCACCGCCGCACGGCCGGTTTGCAGACCGAAAAGCGAGTCCCGCCGATTTCCCGCCCGGCCCCCACGGTGACGTGGTCGCCCGAAGTGTCGCGGTCGGTCGAAAGACTGCGCGAGGCGCAATCGGAAAAGCTCACGCACGTCTATTCGCTCCTGGATAACCAAAGCCCGCTCAATCCCGAAGTGCTCGACGACATCTCGGAAGAGTGCATCGAACAGCTTTCCGTGGACATGGACGTCTTCGTCAAGAGTTCGATCGAGCCCCAGATGAGCGAGGCCTCGGCCGAACACTGTGTGCGCGTGGCTCAGCTTGCCGTCGCCGTCGGCGCGGTGGCCGGGCATACGCGTGAAGAGTTGCGCTGGCTGGCGATGGGTTGCCTCGTTTCCCGCTGCCGGGAGACCGATGCGGCAAAAGAGCTGATCGAAGAGCCCCGGGCTTTGACCGCGATTGAATTTGCCGAAATCAAGCGGACGCCCAGCCGCGTGTTGGACATGCTGTCCAAAATCGATTTCCCCTGGGTGGCCCGAACAGTGGCCTACCAGATTCGCGAACGGTGGAACGGGAGCGGATACCCGCGCGGGAAGTCGGGGTTTCAGATTCACGCGCTAGCGCGGATTGCCGGCGTTTGCGACGCGTACGTCTCCTTGAGTTCGCCGCGTCCGCATCGGCCGGCTTACTCGCTTTATGAATCGGTCAAGCAAATCCTGAACGATGCCCGACGGGGCCTCTTCGACGCGGACACGATCCGATTCTTTCTACGGACGATTTCGCTCTATCCAATCGGCACGTATGTGCGTCTGAGCAACAACCAGATCGGCCGCGTCGTGCGAACGAACTTGCAGTCGTACGATCGTCCGTCCGTCGAGATCGTGGGCGAGTCCCCCGCGACGACGATCGCACTCGTCGATACGCCGGACCTCACAATTGTCGACGTGATTGATGCCGAGCAGGCGGCTGAGGAAATCTTCGTTGGGACGTCCGGTCAATTGAATTCGGACGACATCAATTTTCTTTTGACCGTTCCACAGCCGGGTGAGACTGCCCCGAAAGCGGGCGAAGCTGTCGGCGGTCCGGGCGCTCCGTAGCCGAACAAAGCACGCCGAACGTGCGTCAGCCGAGCGCGGCGTGCAAGACCGCCCGCAACAACGCGGCCCGGTCCTGCGACGTTGAGACGTCCAGACGGGGGACCAGCGGCAAGGCTTGGAAGTCGGTCGGTCGGTCGGATTCGTCGTTACGGCCCAGCCAGGCGATGATTGTTGGCTCGCTCGCCGATTTCTCGTCCGCCTGCCAGTCAACGACCTCGGCTTCGCTCGAATTCGTCGCGAGCTGGTGCCGCATGCGTTGCCGTGCAGTCGCCGTTGAGCCGGCCAATGCCAACGTCAGCGGGCGCAGCAGAATCCGTGTCCGCAGGGCGCCAACCGTTAATCCCTTGACCGGATGATGCACGTCGGCGGCAATCTGCTCGAGGGGATCGAGTACAAACCGGCGGTACCAGCAGGCGGGATGAGGTACGCAAAGCCGCGGATGATCGATGATTCGGTCGCCGTAAAAGATCAAGTCAAGGTCGAGCGGCCGAGGCCCCCAATGTTCTCCGGGCGAGCGCCCGGCTCGGCCTTCGACGTCCTTTAATGCGTCAAGTAACGCAAGCGGATCAAGTTCGGTCTGTATTTCGGCGGCCGCGTTGAGGAACTCTCCGCCGGCGTGAGTTCCCACCGGTCGCGTTCGCCAAACGGAGCCGATCCGCGTCACGGCGATGCGCGCGTCTTCGGCCAAACGTGCAAGCCCTGTCCGAAACGTCTGTTCAACGTTGCCGACGTTTCCACCGAGTGCGATGTGGCAACGAGGCATGAAACTGCCGGCGTGGAGCGAGGTCGAGCTACTTGTTATTCGGCAGACTGGATTTGCGACTCGATCGACCCAAACCTCGTGTTGAGGTTCGTTCCGAGTAACGCGACTGACCCAATCACAACCAAGAGGATCAGCGCCAGCATGACGGCATATTCCACTGCCGTGGCAGCCTGCTGGTCTCTATGAAACGCGGCTAACCATTTCATGTTCCACCTCCCGGTGGCTGTCCTTGTCAGTTGTGTTTGGGACTTTGATCAGTTTGGTATCTTTGTAGTTTCGCTACACAAGCATACGGCACGGTTAAAAACCAGTCAAAAATCATTTTGCAAACGCACGAGCGGCTCCGATGCGAAATGACAACGCGGACTGAGAAAGTCGACGTCCGCGTTGCGATTCTGCGACTGGTGCGGTCGTTCACAACGAACATCGCGGCGGTCTGGCGTTTTTTGGCCATAACCGACATAATCAGTGGATTCAGTCGGCGCAGCGAAGGCGTCGAAACTCAACGGGCGAAGTAGAGGGTCTATGGCGAAAGAAGAAGCAATTCAGGCAGAGGGTCGAGTGACGGAGGCGTTGGCCAATACTCAGTTTCGGGTTCAATTGGATAACGGTCACGAGGTGCTGGCACATGTCGCCGGTAAAATGCGCAAGCACTTTATCCGGATTGTGCCGGGGGACAGGGTGCTGGTCGAAGTTTCGCCGTACGATCTGAAACGCGGCCGGATCACGTTCCGCGAACGTTAGCGGCTGGCTGGCTCGTTCTGCCCTCTCTGGGCGTTCTTTTCCCCTCTTGGCAGTTCTCTGCGATGCCGGAATCCGCCCATCCTGCTGATACGGCTGCCGCTCCGCAGGTCGTGCTCTTCACCGACGGCGCCTGCCGAGGAAATCCGGGGCCTGGGGGTTGGGCGTATATCCTCCGCCACCCGGCCACCGGAGTCGAAAAAGAAGATTCGGGCGGCTCTCCCCAGACGACAAACAATCAGATGGAGCTGCAGGCGGTCATCGAAGGCTTGGGCGCGCTCAAGCGCCGGTCGGCCGTCGAAGTGATCACCGATAGCGTTTACGTCGCGAAGGGAGCGCGTGAATGGCTGCCGGGATGGAAGCGGAACGGCTGGCGGCGACGAGAAAAGAACCGCTGGGCACCGGTCAAAAATGTCGAGCTGTGGCAGTCCATCGACGCGCTCTTGGCTCGCCACGACGTGCGATTTACGACCATCGCCGGACACAGTGGCCACGTCGAAAATGAACGCTGCGATGAGTTGGCGGTAGCCGCAGCCCTGAAGCAGATGGGCTGAGCCTTAGCGGCTCTGGGCTAGAGCTCGATCCGCGAGAACAAATATCCGCCCAGCAACAGCAATCCGACCGTCACCGACACCAGCACGGCTATATCCGTAGTAATTTGAAAATAGGCGATGCCTCCCAGCGTTCCGCGTAATCCGTCGACACCGTACGACAGCGGATTGACGCGGGCGATTGCCCTCAAGAGCCAAGGCGCGTCTCCCAGGGGAAAGAGCGCGCCTGATAAGAAGAACATCGGCAAGACCAAAAAATTCATGATCAATTGAAAGCCCTGAAAGTCGCGCATCGGCGAAGCAATCGCCGTCCCCATTGCCGTAAACAAGACGGCAATCAGCGCCATGATGAATAAGGCCAACGGCACGGTGGCCAGACTCGGGAAGCGGAACCCGGCCACGAGGCAAATCGCGAGGAGAATCAATCCCTGCACAACCGCGACCGTCGCTCCGCCCAGTACGCGCCCAATCATGATTGTCAGCCGCGAGACGGGTGCGACGAGCGTCTCTTTCAAGAAGCCGAATTGACGGTCCCAGATCAATTCGATCCCGGAGAAGACCGACGTGAAGAGAACCGTCATGGCAATCACGCCGGGAGCCAGAAACTGAATGTAGTTTCCCATGCCGGCCCGCTGAAAGACGGGGCCGAGACCGAATCCGAGTCCGAGCAAAAACAAAAGCGGCTGACCGAGCGATCCAATGATTCGGGCGCGCGAGCGCACATAACGCTTCACCTGACGGAGCCACAAGACGTAAATGACGTCCACGGATCAGCCTCTCCACAAGCGGACCATGTTCCGCATCCGGTCCTTCGAGTCGGCCTCCTCTTCACGAATTGAAGAACCGGTCAGAGACAGAAACGCTTGCTCGAGCGTCTCGGTCTTTGTTTGTTCTTTCAGCTCGGCCGAGGTCCCTTGCGCGACGATACGGCCATGGTCAATCACGGCAATGCGGCTGGCGACGCGGTCGGCCTCCTCCATGTAGTGCGTGGTGAGAAAGACCGTAACCTGCTCATCGGTGTTGAGCTTGCGAACGTGCGTCCAAAGCTGGTTCCGCGTTTGCGGGTCGAGACCGAGCGTTGGTTCGTCGAGGAACAGGATTTTCGGCGTATGCAACATGCCCCGCGCAATCTCCAGCCGCCGTCGCATTCCGCCGGAAAACTGCTTTGCCCGATCGTTGCGGCGTTCCCAAAGCTCGAACAGCGAAAGGAGCATCTCGATTCGCGCGGCCCGCGTCCGCCGGGGCACGCGATACAGAGCGCCGTGGATGTCCATGTTTTCATACGCCGTCAGCTCGTCATCCAAGGACGGATCTTGGAAAACGATGCCGAACCGCTCGCGGACTTCGTTCTGGTGACGTGTCGGATCGAGGCCGTCGATTTCGACGTGCCCCTTCGTCGGCTTGAGCAACGTCGTCAGAATTTTGATGGTGGTCGTCTTGCCCGCACCGTTCGGGCCCAAGAACGCAAAGATCTCGCCCGCCTCAACGGCAAATGAAATGTCGTCGACGGCGGTAAATTTGCCGTAAGCTTTGACCAGATTCTGAACGCGAATAATCGGAGCCAAGATTGATCCCGCACGCTGTCGACTGATGGGGCCTGAATAATAGAGGGCCGGCCTGCGACAGAGAAGTCACCTTTTCGCACATTGCGGCCGTCGCCCGAACG
>CAYWOV010000073.1:0-8794 GCA_964459965.1 uncultured Planctomycetaceae bacterium
GTTTTGGCAAAGGGTCGGTACATCCTGGGAGACGAGGTCACCGCGTTTGAGACGGAGTTTGCCGCCTACCTTGGAGTGGCAAGTGCGGCCGGAGTCGCTTGCGGCACCGACGCGATCGAGCTGGCATTGCGTGCCTGCGAGATCGGGCCAGGGCACGCTGTGATTGCCCCGTCTCACACGGCCGTTGCCACGATCGCCGCAATCGAGCGCGTCGGGGCCCGTCCCGTGCTCATCGACGTCGATCCTCTGACGTACACCATTACTGCCGCGGACATCGAAGCGGTTCTGACGATCGCTCGCGATTTCAGTGGCTGGCGACCGGCAGCCGTCATCCCGGTGCATCTCTATGGAAATCCAGCGGAGATGTCAGCCATTCTTGATGTCGCAGCGCGCCACGGCTTGCGGGTCATTGAGGATTGCGCACAATCAATCGGCGCGCGGCTCGGCGGCCGCCGTACGGGAACGTTCGGCGACGTGGCGGCCTTTAGTTTCTATCCGACAAAAAATCTGGGTGCGTTCGGCGACGGCGGGCTGGTTGCCACGAACGACCCCAAATTGGCGAATCGCCTGCGGGCGCTTCGCGAATACGGCTGGCAAGAGCGATTCGTGAGCAGCTTTCCCGGAGTCAACTCACGACTCGACGAAATTCAGGCGGCCCTGCTTCGCGTCAAGCTGCGACGGCTCGACGCTGACAACGCTCGCCGCATCGAGATCGCCAAGCGTTATTCCGCTGCCCTGAATCGTCCAGGCATCGGCGTGCCCGCATGTTCCAACGAAGCGGAGCACGTCTTTCACCAATTCGTGATTCGCACGTCGGGCCGCGACGACTTGCGTCGTTTCCTGGAAGAGCGTCACATTGGATCGGCCATTCACTATCCCGTTCCCGTCCATCTTCAGCCGGCGTACCGCAACCGGGGACTGCATAACGAGCCGCTCGTGAGAACGGAGACGCTCTGCGCTGAGATTGTGAGTTTGCCGATGTTTCCGCAACTGACCGACGCCGACGTCGATCGCGTGATTGCGGCAATCGACTCATGGATCGCCGAACGCACTGCGGCGCGAGGTCCCTCGTCGTGAGCCCGACGGATCATTCTTCGACCGCCGGCCAAGCGTCAGTCGGCTCCGAGTGCGAGCATCTCGTGACACTCTTCGACGCCTCCTTCCTGCCGATCGGACTGGCGCTTTATCGCTCGCTCGAGGCGCATGCCCGTCCGTTCCGTTTGTGGGTGCTGGCCATCGATGAGGATGTCGAACATCACTTGAAGCAGTTGGCGCTTCCGCACCTCGCCGTCATCCCCATGCGCGAGTTCGAAACGCCGGACCTGCTGGCAGTCAAGCCGTCCCGGACTCGCGCAGAATATTGTTGGACGATGACGCCTTTCGCCTGCCAGGCCGTTTTTGATCGCGACGCGTCGGCAAGGCGGGCGACTTATGTCGATGCGGACGTTTTTTTCTTCGACGATCCCCGCATTCTGCTTAAGGAACTCGACGATTCGGGAAAGCATGTGCTCATCACCGAGCATGCGTACGCCCCGAATTACGACAGATCGCACGACAGCGGCCGCTTCTGCGTCCAGTTTCTCACTTTCGACCGCAGCGAGGCGGCCCGAGTTGTCATGCGGTGGTGGCAGGCACGCTGTTTGGAATGGTGCTTCGCCCGATATGAGGACGGAAAATTCGGCGATCAGGTCTATCTCGACCAATGGCCGACGCTTTTCGGCGACAGCGTGCAGATCGTCCGGCACGTCGAACGGACGTTGGCACCTTGGAATGTGCGCTATTTTTCGAGCGATACCGCGCTCAATCCCGTGATGTACCACTTCCACGGATTGCGGCTTCTGCCTCGCCGCCGGGCGCGGTTATTTAAGTTCTACGATGTCGGCCAGGCTGGGATGGCCTTGTATCGTGAGTATCTCGACGCCCTGGCCGGCTCGTTTTCGACGCTCGCCGCGGCCGGCATCGACGTTCCGGTTCATGTTCTTCCCGGAGAGCGGTTTGGCCGCATAAAAGGCTTGGCGCGTCGCTGGCAGGGGACCGAACGGTTTGCCGCAATCCCCAGATTACCCTGATCGGTCGCTGGCCAATGCCGTCCAGACGGCGCTTTGCGGCTGATCGGCTGGTCGCTACAATGCCGTCTTCGAAGTAAGCCGTGCCTTTCCCTTGGAACTGAGCGAAGTCATGTCGAAGACGCAGCGTAGACTCAAAAAGGCCAATCATGGCCGCCGCCCCGCAAGCTCCAAGGCCCGCCGGCTGAAACGGCGGAAGTTCCGCACCTGAACGGGCCCGCTCTTGCCGCATCTGCTCGGAGTGTCAACTCGCAAACTCCGTCTTGAGTTGCTCGCGGCGGACTGTCGGTTGCCCGATTGCAAACATCTGACCGACCGTTCTCGGCCTGTGGCGTGCATGCGGTTGAAGATCTCTTCATAATAGGCTCCTCGCGTGAGGAGGGGCATTGCCGGACGACTTGGCGCATTCGCTACGGGCCGCAACGGGAGCCGGCGACCGATTTCGGATTTCGGTCGTCGGACGGGAAGATACCGCGCCCATCGAGCATGAATTCAAGTATCCCTACGCCGTGGTCGGTCGTGGCGAAGGATGCGATATCATCCTGCCCGCGTACCAGGTTAGCTTTCGCCATGCCTATTTCCAGGTCATCGAGGGTCAGGTCTTCTGCGTCGACTTGGCAAGCCGTAACGGCATCGCCTGGCCGGACGGCCCGCGTAAATACGGGTGGGTTCCTCCGAACGTGCCGATTGAGATCGGGCCGTATCTTCTACGCGTGGTCTGTGACGACGCGCCAAAAGCGGCTGCCCAGGACGCGCTGGCCGATCTTAATCCGTTGGAACGCTACCGCGGCGAACTCGGGTTGATGCCGAAGGTCGATCTCGAATTTCATTACGAAGAGGCCAACCAGCCAACTTGGTCGGTCAATCGGCTGCTCACTCTGCTGGGACGCAGTCCGCTGTGCCGGCTGCGATTCGATTCGACATCTGTTTCCGGCGTGCATTGCGGTTTGCTGCTCACCCGGCACAGCCTGTGGGTCATTGATCTCTTGGGGCGCGGCGGAACGAAGGTCGACGGCAAGAACGTGCAGGCGGTTCCCTTAGAGAGCGGTAACGAGATTTCGGTGGCCGGTTACAAAATTGGCATCTTTTATGAAGAGCCTGCCGACATTGCGGCGGCCGAGCGGCTGACCGACAACGCGGCCGAATCCGATACGTCGATGGACGAGCTTGAATCGCCATTCCTGCAGGACGTGCCACTGACATCAACGGCTCCCGCGCGGGCGGGTGACGGAACGCAGAAGCCCGATTCGCTGGAATGGTCGGGAACCATCTTCAAGGTTGAGGCGGACGGCCCAACGCTCGTGATCGCTCCCCTCGTCGAAGGCTGTGGCTTTCGCTACCAGCAGTTGCACATCGAAGCCAACTCGTTACAACGCAAGTTCGAGACGAAACAGTTCACGAATCTGGTGATGGATTTGAGCAATATGAACTATTTCGGCTCGGAGCTGATCGGCGTCCTGATTCGGCTGGCACGCACCGCCACAAACGGAAACGGACGGGCGGCCCTTTGTGGACCGTCACCCAAAATGCTCGAAGTCCTGGATGGCATGCGCCTCAAGAAATTGTGGCCCATCTTTGCCTCCCGCGACGATGCATTAAAGCATGTGAAGCAGTAGCTCTTTTGGAACTCTCGAAAAGGAGCCAAGCCATGTTCCGAACTAAGACCGTTTGCACGGTTTTCCTGATAAGCGTCGGGATGATCGCCAGCCTTTCGCTTTCGACGTCCGCTGCGGACGACGGACCGGCCATTCCACCGCTACCCGATCAACCGCCAGCGAAACAGTCGACAGTGAAGCAGCCGGCTGCGAGCAAGCCGGCCAACCGAAAACCGGCAGCCAAGTCCCCTGCGAACGCGGCGAATCCTTCAGCCACTCCCGCCCAGCCCGGTTCTCCGGGGACTGTGATTGCCCCACTCGATTCGGATCCGTCGACCAGTGCGCCGGCTGCGCCGCAAGGCCGACCAGCCGCGATTCCAGGACTGAAAGATTTCATGCAGCCGGACGGCTCGATCCTTCTTCCAGGCGGCGTCGGCACAATCAATCCCGGCAGCGATCACATCGGTATTCAAATCAATACGCCGCAGGGCCCGCTCGAATTCGATGTTCCCCGTCGTGAACGTTCCCGCCCGGGATCGGATGACGCGGCGGGTCCCGAAGGAGAGTCGCCCCTCTCCAAAGGCCGCGCGAGCCGGAATGCGACTCGTGCGTCGCGGGAATTCAGCGTTGCGTCCCGAGTTTTTGCGACGCGAAACTATGCCGCCGTGCTGAGGCGCGTGAACCGTCATCTCGATCGAGATCCGGGCGATCGCGATCTGCTGCAATTGCGTTCGCTGACGAACTTCGCACTCGCCGACTACCCAGCGGCTTATCGCGACGCGCTCGCCGCCACAGCGGATGGTGAAGTCTGGGACTGGCCGACCTTGAGCTCGCTGTACCGTTCGGCCGACGAATACACGCCCCAATACCGCGCCTTGGCGGGCAACGTTTCCGCGAATCCAAATTCGACGCAGTCTACGTTTTTGTTGGCGTATCACAACCTGATGCTCGGACACTTCGAAGCAGCGCGCCGAGAATTCGCACGCGTCGCCGCGCTCGACCCGTCCAACGAAACGGCCCGACGGCTCGCTGCGGGAGAGGGGCCGCCGCGGCCACCCCAATCGCCCACAACCTCCGGCGACTTTTCGCCGCGGCCTTCCGCGACAAGCGCCCCGCCGCAAGGCAAGCCCCGCAGCGGACCCGCCGTCGACCTGGGCCAACCCGAGTCGCTGGGCGCGCCCGCTAAGCCGGAGACCAACGGGGCGAAATAGCCGGCTTCGGCGTCCTTCGCATTTTGACGCCGAACTCAGGGCGCCGAATTCCGAATGCTATAGTCGTGACTTGCGAACGCCTTCGAGCGCCTCTTTGCGCGTCGGGTAATACGGCATCACCGTGTCGATCTTCATAATTTGAAGCATATCGAGCATGCCCTCGGAGGCGTTGCAGAACGCGGCCAAACCGCCGCGGTCGTTCGCCTTCTTACACAGAGCCATCAGGGCACCGATGATCAGCGATCCGAAATGCGGGGCATGACCGACGTCGACCACCACGTTGATCACGCCCGGCGTTTCCATCATTTTGTGCAGGCCGTCGACCTCTCGCCTGAGGTCGGCCTCCATGACGTCGAGACTGTCACGGGCCGGCGTCACGATCAGCGTATCTTGCTGCCGTTCGACCTGGAACACTTTCGATGAGCGCATGACGTGCCATTATGGCAAAACGTGGACGGAATTCCAGTGCCCGTTTTTTCGCATCGACGCATAACGCAACGCGACAATCAGCTCTGCGCGTTGAGCAAAGGCTCGACAAACGGTGCCGAGGAACTTTCGTCGACTGGCTGAGCCGCCTTCGCGGCCGCAACGTCGCGCGAGCTGGAGACGTGGTTGCGGCCCGCCCGTTTTGCGCAGAAGAGGGCTTCATCGGCCGCCTTGAGCAGACCTTCCGGGCTGCGTGTCTGTTCGCTCCGGACGGCAACGCCGATGCTCACGGTGACCGGATCCTGGATCACGTTCACGTCGGCGACGACCTGGCTCTCAATGGCGGCCCGCAGTCGTTCGGCGCAGCGCATCGACGAGTCAAAGTCCGCCGCGCTGACGACCACGAACTCCTCACCCCCCAAGCGGCAGACCACGTCGGTGCCGCGAACCTCCCGCTGCAGCACGCCGCCGACCGATTGCAGCACGGCATCGCCCACGTCGTGCCCCCAGGTGTCATTCACCGATTTGAAGCGGTCGATGTCGACCACCATGCACGCCAGGGGAGTTCCGCCGCGCCGCGCGGCCGCCCAGTCGTGTGCCAGCCGATCGATCAGATAGCGGCGGTTGGGCAACCCCGTGAGGACGTCCGTGAGAGCGTCCTGCTCGAGCCGGCGGTGGGCGACGGCCAGCTCCGCGTGAATCCTTTGAATTTCGTCGCGATCGTTGCTGACTTGCTCCTGCAACCCGACAACCCGCAAGCTGGCCCGAATGCGGGCGAACAGCGGTCGAGCCGAATACGGCTTCGTGATGAAGTCATCGACACCCGCGTCGAACAGCCGAACCAGGGTCTCGTCGTCTCCGGACGGCGTCAGCACGATCAGATAGGCCTGGCGTCCGGCGGTCGTTTGACGCACGCGCCGGCAGAATTCCAGCCCGCTGATTTCCGGCAGCGTCGCGTCGACAATCACAAGCTGCGGAGCCGTCTCGAAAAAAGCCTGCAGCGCTTCATGGCCGCCCGTCGCACATCGCACGCGATAGCCCGAAAGCACCAGGCATTTCTCGAGAAACCGCAACGAGGCCGGGTCCGCGTCCGCGACGAGCACCAACAGTTCCGACGCGCGTTCATCGAACTCGGCGAGTGTTGTCACTCTCTCCGGTCCGGCGACCGACTGGGATCGCGAAACCGGTACTTTCGGCGCGATCGTCGGCGTCGGCGCGGGCATTAAGTGGGCGGCCTCGATCAGTTCCGAGAGTTTTCGCGGCTTCTGCGTGGCGATGTCCAAAACCCGGCCCCACTCGGCCCACTGGAAAAAGACGCCGTCAAACAAAGCAAGCGCCGTATCGGAATCGATTCCAATCGCCTCGCACCGGGCCAGCACGTCCGGAGCGTGCGCGGCCGCCTCCGAGTCGGAGGGCGCAAGACACACGTCTGCAATCCGCGAAGCGGCGTAAAGGATCAGTGAGAGCTGCCGCGACGGGGCGCCGACCGGAAGCTCCGAGGCCCAAGGATCCTCTTGATACAACACCGCATTGCAGACTGGCTCGGGCAGACCCCAGTCGGCCATCATCGCCGAGCTCAGCTCGTTGTGATTTGTGACGAACGCGTTCTGCTCGAGCCGCACGAGGTCAAGGGGGGCGCCTCCCGCCCATTCCTCAAGCACGGCCGAATACTGTTCCGGATGAATGCTGGCGAGCGCCAAACGGCCGATCCGGGCCAAAAGACCGGCTGTGAAGCCGTCCGCCCCCGCGTACATCCGCGTGTGTGAGCAGAGAATTTGCGCGGAGACCGCATAAGCCAGCGAGTGCGCCCAGAGCTTCTGATAATCAAAACCGCGACACTTTCCGCTGCGATTGCCGGCGAGGATCGTGAAGCCCAGGGCGACGGCACTGACGGTCCGCGTGCCGAGTCGCGAAACGCCGTCGGTGACGTTCGTGATCGGCCTGGCCGCCGCCGCGTTGCCCGTGTTGGCCAGCCTCAGGGTTCGGCCGGTGAGCGCCGGATCGGTCTGAATCACTCGGGCGATATCGCTGGCCGACGCCGATTCGTCGCGCGCCAGGCGCAAGATCTCGAGGCCCACCCCCGTCGGAGAGGGGAGTGCACCGGTCGCCTTGAGTTCCTCAAACCGCTTGGCGTGCATGATTTTGCATGTGGTTACGTCGTGGTCGGCAATCAGTTCCCTCAAGGATAGTCCAGAATGACGAATTCTCACCTATTGATGGGACGAACGCGCCCGCGTGGCCCGACAGAAAGACCGTCCGTGCCGATTGCGCCGGTTGCGCGGCCAGACGGAAACCGGTATGCTCGATTCTTCGCCCCGTGAGCCGGCCGATCCGGGCAACGAGGGGAAAAATTTGACATCGACCTTGCGTGCACCCACAAAATGACCGCCGCTTCGCGACCCGAACCACTGCGAAAAAATCGCTTCGCCCGCTATCCGAAGACGACCCTTTTCGTAACGGTCGTCGTGATCCTGGGGCTGATCGAGCTGGCCTCGTACGTCGTCATTCTGGCGAAGGGGCATCGCGACCTGCGGTTTCAATACCGCTATAACCGCATTCTCTCCGGCTACACGGTCTTTCAAAACGTTCCCAATCACTCGTTCCGCACAAGCGCGATCAAAGCCAACCCGTCCGAGCCCGACCCCGTGCTCGATGAGCACGGCTTTCTCTCGGACGGCCCCGTCAGCCGTGAAAAGCCCAATGGAATTTTCCGCATCTTTCTCGTCGGCGGCTCGACGGCATTCGGCGCCGGACAAAACGTCCGCTACCACGCCGTCCATCCATATCCCGACGGTTTGTACTCGTATCCCTCGAGCATCGCGGGCCGACTGAAAGCCGCGCTTGAAAAGCAAAACCCGCAGACGCGCTACGAAGTCATCAACGCGGCCGGTTTCGAGCGGCGAATCCACCAGTCGTTCCTTCAATACCTGGCAACCCTCTCGCAGTACCGACCCGATCTGATCATCAACTTCGAAGGCATGAACGACGTTTACAGTGTCGCCTCCGGCACGCCGTTCGCCGACGTCGAACAGCAACTTCCGTTTTACGTCGACTTGTATCGGCAGCCCCAGTCGCTGTTGAATTACTCGGCCACGTACTACGTCCTCTCGACCGCCTATGAAAAGTGGCTCAACCGCCGCCGCTCGGCGGAGCCGGCCCCGTCAGAGTCCGCAGCCGGCGGAGCAGGGGAGGCACACGCCGGCACTAAGCCTGCACAGGGTCAGGCCGGCCGTGACGCGTACGAAAACAATTTGGCACACTACCGGCAGAATGCCGAGCGGCTGCTGCAGATTCTTCGACAGTACTTCGCCGTGGTCAAATCAGACGGGCAGCGAACGCTGTTCGTGCTGCAGCCCCTGTTGGGCCGCACGCGCGTCAATAAGCGGCTCTCCGAGACGGAACGCCAGTTCGCAGCCCTGATGGTGCCGGCTGCCGCCGACTCCCGCACGCCGCTCGACGAAAACGTGCTGCTCATCGCCTACTTTTTCGACGATTA
>CAYWOV010000074.1:0-3727 GCA_964459965.1 uncultured Planctomycetaceae bacterium
CCAACGAGATCACCGTGCTGCTCAACAACGGCAGCGGCACCTTCCAGGCGCCGGTCGCCATTTCGGTCGGCACGAACCCGATTCCGGTCTCGGTCGTCACAGGGGACTACTTCGGCAACGGCTCGATCGACATCGCGGCGGCGACCGACTGGGGAACGGGCGGCGTCGACGGCGTCTCAATTCTCCAGAACCAGACGATCGCCACATCGCTGGCCTTCCGCGTCTATCTCAGCAAAGCCAGCACGTCGACGGTCAGCGTCCAATACGCGACGGCCAACGGAACGGGAGTGGCCGGCACGGATTACCTGGCAGAGAGCGGAGAGCTGATCTTCGCCCCGGGTCAAACGGAAGAGACCGTCTACGTGCCGGTCCTCACCACGGCCGGCGCCAATAAGACGGTCATTCTGCAACTCTCCTCTGCCACCGGCTCGCCGATTTTGATCGGCACGGGGGTCGGCACAATCAACCCGGCCGCACCTGCGCCGATTGCGGCGACCGTCACCAGCAGCGGCGGCAAGCTGACGATCACCGATCCGAACCAAGGGGATGTGATTAAGATCAACTACCTCGCCTCGGGTGTCGAGGAGGTGCTGGTCAATAATGTGGCGGTTGGCGTTTACACCGGTCTCACCGGACAAAACACCGTCAACACGCCGAACGGCCAGGACAGTATTATTGTCGACGAAGAAGTCACGCTCAGCGGCGTGATCGTCGACCCGGCGATGAGCAATCCGGCCGATGACGACTTTGTCTTTGCCGAACTGGCAAACGGAGCCAGCTGGACCACTGAGCTTTAGTAAGGAGCTTGGGCCAAGGGTGCGACGGGGGAGACCAGGGAGGGCGTGAGGCGGGCCTCACCCCCCACTGTCGGCCAGACGCATGTTTTCGCGAAAGTGCGCGAGGTTGAGCCCGCCTACGACGATCGTCGCCACGTGTGGATTGGCCTGCACAAAACGAATGGCCTCGCCGGCCGGGAGATGTCCCGAGGCGAGGCCTTTTTTCACAGCCACGCCAACCCCGTTTTGAGCCGCCTGCTCGATCAGAGCCTCGTGGGAACGATCCTCGATGTGATATTCGACCATCAGCACGTCGGCCCATCTCAAGGCCTGCCGCGCGCCTTCGACTGTCTTGCCCGATAGTCCAATCGACCGCGCTAACCCGCGGTCCCTCAGCTCTTGCAAGACGGCAACCGCATCCGTCTCGTTTTGAATCCACTGGTCCCGACCGTCCGAGTGGAGCAAAAGCACGTCGATGACATCGGTCTTGAGCAGTACGAGACTGCGTTCAACGCTGGCCCGCAAGCCGGCGGACGTAAAGTCATACCGAGAAACACCTTCCGAAAATGTCTCCCCGACTTTCGTGGCCAGCACGATTTCGCGACGTCGGGACGCCAGGCACCGACCGATCCGCTCCTCACTCAATCCGTAGGCGGGGGCCGTGTCGATGTAGTTGATGCCAAGACCCAAAAGACCGTCCAGCAAACGCTTTACGTCTGACTCGCTCGGCAAATCGTAGTTCGCTGGATACTTGGTCTTCTCGTTGCGTCCGATTTTGAACGCACCGAACCCGATTGGCGAGACCGTCAAACCAGTTCGCCCGAGCGGACGGCATCTCAACGGCGGTTGCCTTTCGGAGTTTTTTGGGGTCTACGGTACCCCCGCAGCGCCCCAAATAAACCAAATAATTGTTTCTAAATCGAAGGTTTTCACCGATCGCGCATGTGCACTCAAGCAGACGGGCCTACGCGGCCTTTCGAACCAGCCTTTCGAGTTCGGCAGTGGTGAACCATCTGCGTGCCGTCTCCCACGGTGGACGGGCGATTTCCGGTCGAGGCCAGTCTTCCAGAGCGGCCCAGTCGACGGCTGCTGCGGAAATAAATCGCCCGAGGACGTCGGCGACCCGTTCCGCCAGAACGGGAGCGAGGGCCAGTTTTGTGGGCCAAACCGTCAGGACGTTGCACTCACGTACCGCCTGAGCGGTCTCTGGTCGTGAGCCGCCGGCCGTCACGCCTTCCGCCCGATCGACGCGGTAAGTCGACCATTCGACTCCGCCAAGATCGATCTCGGGAATTGTTGCTTCGATCTCAGACCTGGCGTGACGAACGAGCGATTGTTCGTCCAGCGAAACTCCGTGTTCGGCAATATGACCGCCGATTTGCCAAACCGTGCGGCCATCGGCGATCCGCTCGGACGTAATGGTGACCCGCGTGGCCGCGCCGTCGACGCAATGCCCACAAAGCTCGGGCAATCGACCGCGTGCCAACACCATGTGTAACGGACGGCACTGCATTGCCCCTTCCGTCAGTCCAAGTTGTCGGCGGAGGTCCAAGTTTCCCTTGCCGGCCGCGAGGACCACGTTTCGCGGCGAGAGAGTCAGCGGGCGTCCCCAGGTCGGATGCGCCAATCGAACGGTCTTCACATTGCGATTGGCGTCAAAATCCCAATCGACGTGCGCCGCATCGACTTTCAGAATGCGGCTTTTGTGTTTTGAAAAAAGCGTCTCCAATAGCGAATCCGGAGCGATCACCGGTTCGTCGATCCGTGCAACAGGCCCCGGACAACGTCCGAGCACGGCGGGGCGCTCATCTACATCCAACAACTGCGGAATGACATTCAGACCAACGCGCGCTCCAAGCATGGCCAGTCGAGAGGCGAACGAATCGGTCCGCCATAAGTGGCAGTTGGGCGAACGTAGCCGCATTCCACGCAGGTCTGGCTGGCGGCGGCCCATGTGGCACTCGCGCCAATGCTCGGGCATCTCGCGAATTTGCATCGCCGAGGGAGTCAACGCCCCGTGCAGCGTGTATTTCAGGCCGCCGTGAATAATGCCCTGGGCTGCGATCGTCTGACCGGATCCCAGGCTGCCGGATTCCAAGAGGAGAACGCGGGCGCCACGCCAAAAAAGCGTATCGAGAAGCCAGAGCCCGGCCGCACCGCCGCCGAAAATCAAAACGTCAAGCTGCATCCGTGCGCTCTACAGGGTCAGAGAATGACTGCTAGACGGCCTTACGTTCCTTGGGCTCAGGAGTCGGCGTTGAACCTCTTCGCGAGCGGCCTTTGCCGACAAGTTGAGCGCCGTCGGCGATGGCCTCGGCGGAAACAAGGTGCACGATATTTTGTGCGAGGAGATCCATGTCCATAACCAAGGAATCAACCCGGCCGGCAAGGTACATGTACATCGTCAGCGATGGAATAGCGACCACGAGGCCCCCTGCGGTCGCCAAGAGGGCGATCCCAATGCCGCCGGCCAACTGGTCCGCCTTGCCCATCGCCTGCGAAACGGCAACTTCGTTGAAACATTGAATCATTCCGATCACGGTCCCCAACAGGCCCATGAGGGGCGTAATCTGAGCGACGGCATTCAAAACGCGCAAGTGGCTGCGAAGATGGCTCACCTGTCGTTCCCCTCCGTCAATGATCGCCTGCTCGACCTCGACGCTGGATTTCCCCCATTTGCGAATGCCGTGCGCAAAGATCAGCGCGATGGAGCTGCCGTTCTCTTCACACAACGCCAGCGCCTGCTCCGGTTCAAGGTTGCCTTGCTCGAGGTTCTGCAGAAACCGCTCGACAAACGGGCGAGGAATGACTCGACCCCGCCGCAAGACGACGAGTCGCTCAATTGTGAACCAAACGGCGATCACAGACGTGCCCAGGAATGCCGAGAGCAAGGGCCAACCCAGCGCCTCGGCAATTTCGATCGGCGTGGTGGGAATTCGAGCGTGCTTGCC
>CAYWOV010000074.1:3827-8790 GCA_964459965.1 uncultured Planctomycetaceae bacterium
CATGCAATCCTCAGCCTGTGGGTCGTTTGTGAAGCTCGTCCAACCGCTTCTGCGCCTCTTCTGCGTATTTGGTCTTCGGATAGCCGCCAATGAGGTCGCGGTACGATTTTTCCGCGTCATCCAGCCGTTTGAGCGATTCGGCGCACAGCCCGGCCTGAAACAAAGCCGGGGCGGCCCACTCCGGAAGCTTGCTGTACAACACCGACACTTTAAGGTAATCCGCGCGCGCCTCGCGGTACTTTTTCTGCAGAAACCAGCATTCGGCAATCATCAGCCGGCTCTTTGCCGCAGTCTCGTCCTGATCATCCAATCGAACGTCGATGACTCGTTGAAACGCCTTAATGGCTTTGTCCCATTGAGCCTGATTCTTGAAACTGCGCCCGAGGATCTCATCCGCCTGATACAACAAGGCCGATTTCGGCAATCGTCGACGCAAGTCGTCCGAGGTTGCCAAAACGTCGTCGTATTTTCTCTGTTGATACAACGCCTCGGCCAGCAGGATCCAAACGCGGGCCGACCACTCCGCAGATTCTCCCTCGGCCGAGTTGATGTCATGTTGCAACTCGATGAGGATCTTCTGAGCCGCCACTGGATCCTTCAGTCCCAAGTGTGCAGCAGCCAAATTTAAGCGAACGAGGGGCGCATCCGGGCTCTTGCCAAATTGGTCCAGGAACTTTTCCGCCAGCTCGCGGACGACCGTCCAGTCTTCCTTGTCGGCAGCGACCGCGATCAATCGGGACAAGCCGTCCTCGCGGACTTTCGCGTCGGCCTTCGGATCGGCGAGTACCTCGCGGAATGCCTTTTCCGCGACATTCGATTTGCCGTCGAGTAGATCAAGTTCTGCCAAGAAAAGCCGCGCGTTGTCCCGGGCCGTGCTCTCAGGAAAATCGTGGACGATTCTCGTCAAAAGTTCACGGACGCGACGCCGCTGTTCAGCGTCCTTTTTTGTCACGTAAAGCATGTTGGCCCAGTCGAACAGCACCTGCCCGATCTGCGGCGCCTTGGGAAACCGCTCGACGACAAGCCGGTAGGCCGAATCGGCTTCATCGTAGCGCTTCAACTGGGCGAGCAAACCTGCGGCTTGAACGCCGGCCATAAAACCATATTGAGAGATGCCACGCGCCGCGGCGTCCGATTCCTGCGCGGGGACGAGCTGCGCAAGTTTTTGGAAGGTCTCCAAATAGGCCTTGGAGGCCTCGGAGCGCTTAGCAGCCTGTTGCAAAGCGAGGCCGTGCATATAACCGGCTTCCGCGACCTGCGGCAAGCGGGCCGGAAATCCTTTGAACACCTCGGCGAACGCGGCAGCAGAGTCATCAAAGGATTTGAGCTTGAACCGAGTCCATCCCAGCCCCGAAAGGCCGACTCGACGGAGGTCGGAGTCTGCGGCACCCTGTTCGGCCAGCGTTCCGAAAAGATCGGCCGCGTTTTTCCATTCTTTTGCATCGTATGCGCGTTCGGCCAAGCGTCGAAGTGTGTCGGCGCCGACAGCCTTCTGCGGGAACTCTTTGAGAAGTCGAAACGCGTCATCATGCGCAGCTTCGTTCTTGCCGAGCCGTGCATTGGCCATCGCGCGACCGGCAAGCGCCTGCTCTGATTGTCCGCCTTTGGGACGCAGCTTAAGGTATTTAGAAAACGCGGCGACCGCGGCCTGCTGGTTGCCGAGTTCACTTTCGCTGTTCGCCCAGATCACAAGCGCTTCGATGGCCTCTGAGGATGTCTCCGGCCCATCCGCCTGTTCGGTTAATGGGGCCAAGACGTCGACCGCGCGGGCGTTTTCGCCCGCCTCTTGAAGAACACGGCCGAGATGAAAGCTCGCTAAGGTCTTTGTTCGCGGAATTTGGCTCATGGCCATCACTTTTTCGAAGTGCTCGATGGCGGCATGTCGGATTTCAACGGCCTGCTGGTGGTTCTTGCCGGAATCCGAACCGCTGCCTTCCTTCAAAAGAGCGGCCGCCTTCGCGTCCAAAACACGACCCAGCAGGATCTCCTCGGAGAGAGTGATATTGCTCGTCGGGTATTCCTTGCCAAAACGTGCGACAAGCTGCTCAGCCTGGTCGATGGAACCGGCCAATAAGGCGGCCTCGCCGGCAAAATGCAGGCCGTCGTCAGCAAGATCGCCCTGTGGCCACTTCCGCGCAAGTTCCAGGAAGAGCTTCTGGGCCGCCTCGTAATGCGCAGATCGTAGTTCGCAGTCGGCCCAATAAAAGAGTGCGCTTGGAGCCACAGGATTCTGCGGATCGGCCTCGTAAGTCGCCTTGAGCACCTGAACCGCTTGAGCCATGTCGCCGAGAGCCTTGAAGGAGATCCCTTTCCAATAGCCGGCAACTGCGGACTGGCCTTTGTCAGCCGATGCCCGATCGAATAGGTCGATCGCACGACGGTATTGGCCCATTTGATACAGACTGAGACCGGCGTTGAGCTGTGCGGAAGCAAGAGACTTGAATTTCGGAAACTCCTCGATCAGACGAAGAAACAGTTTCGACGCATCGTCATATTTTCCTGTTCGAAACCGAATCGTGGCGAGATTCATCAGCGACTGGGCGGCCCGCGTGCCGGTCGCCTTGTTCTCCGCAAGTTCGGAATAGAGCGCAGCGGCCGCGTCGAAATCCTTGAGCTCCTCATCCGCGCGCGCGAGACCGAATTTGGAGTCTTCCGTAAGTCGACCGTGCGGATATTGCGCGAGAGCTTTTTTGAAGAGGTCCCGCGCCGCCTCGGGCTCCTTCAAACGGAGCTTGGTGTCGGCCAAGTACGGAAGGGCCCATTCCACGAGATCGTGTTGCGGATATTGCTTAAGAAACTGCTGGAATTCCGTGGCGGCGGATTTCAGATCGTCCAGCAAGTAACTGCACTCGCCGACTCGGTAGAGCACGTCCGGTAGGCTTTTGCTCTTGGGGTAGTCCCGAACATAGTCGCGAAGAACTCGCCGCGCGTCGGAAAGCTGATCAGCGTTGACCAGAGTCAACCCCAAGTACAAGCGTGCATAGGGCACCCGCTCGTGATTGGGATACTTTTTCAGGAAATCCCTGAACGCGTCCGCCGCTAGGTCCCAGCGTTGCTGCTTATAAAAGCCGGTGGCAAGACGATACTCCTGTGGAACGCCTTGCGATTGGCTTTTAGGGGCGGTCTGGGTTTGGCCAACTGCGGCGATCGGTATAGCCGTGCAGACGATCGCCAGTGCAACCAGCAGGCGATTTTGTGGCAGCCGAGGCCGCCCACTTATGCCCTGACCGAAGTCCATCCGGACAGCCTTGCCGAACGAGAGAGCGCGGCCGCCCCCGAACCGGCATATTGAGTGGTCGGGGTTGGATCGGCGCCGCGCGACTCTTGATGTTACCTGCGAACGTCGAAAATGGGCAAGGGGAGCTGCCGAGGCGAAAAGCGGGGAAAAACGCGGACAATGGCGGGTTCTGGCGGTCGCAATTCGCGCGGAAAAAGGTGGTCGCGGAACGGCTCGCGACGGATCGCTCCAAGCGCAATAAAATTTCCGGCAGCTACTTGCCCGGACCCTCGAACCGGGCACGCTACCGGAAATTTTGTGGACGTCGGCTTAGGCCGATATGTTCAGCACCGAACCGCCAATCAAACCAATGTTACGGCGCCGTTTCCGGTCCCGCACAGCGAATCAGGTGATCGTGGTCGATGTAGACGACTTCCTGCGTCGGATGGACATTCATGAAGGGAATGGGCCAGTCCGACCGGATCGTCTTGTCAAAATAGACTGTGCACTTGTAGTGACACTTCTTGAGACGGGCCGGACCAACGAGCGGGTAGAACCGGCATTCGCCGATGCTATCCACGATGGGTTCGACGACCATCCGCACATTATTCCGCTTCGTTTCAGCCAAGAATGCGTAGCTGCCGGCCGTGTCGTCCGGAAGCGATCGCATGACTTCGTCCGGAGAGGGATTATCCAGACAGAAGAGCGGAGCGTGTTCGCCTTCCACCGGGTCGAGAATCGGCACTTTTCCGTACCGCTGTTCCCAATAGATGCGGTCTTCGATCTTTTGGCTCCAGTACGGGCTGACCGGAATGAACGGCCCGCAGTACCAGAAACACATGTAGTCCCACATGATCTGGAGGAACCCGCCGGCCAGGACGCACCCGCTGTTCGGTACGGTCGCCACGAAGAGGGCGAGGATCAGAGCGATCCGCTTTCCGTATTTTCCGAGGCTTGGCATTCTCTCGTCCCTTCAGTGGATGCTTGATTGCCGAAAGCGGGATTGCGATCGTTCCGGCGCGGCAGATTCCGAAGCTGTCTCTGTCTTTTTATCGGGCGTTAAAGAGCGTAGACTTTGACGGTTTTTCCGGATTTGTCGGATTTTCTGCCCGTTGTGTCCTACCAGTTCTTCGGATTCAAGAACCACCACCAGCGATCGGTTCGCGAATCGAAGTTGAGATCCCAGTGACCATCCGACCATTCGAGAGTCACTTTCCGCCAGTTCAGAGGCACTTGCGGATAGGGATAGAACGGACCGATGTACGGCCAGGCACTGGCGCTGTACTGGTTCGGATAAGTCACCGCGGCGTAGTTCGGGTACTGGGCGTAGGAAGGCCAGCCGTATTGCGGCAGGTTCGGATTGTCGTAGGCCGGACCGCTCGACTGCGGACCAGGACCGGTCGCCGGGATCGGTGCACCCATCGGCGGAACGCCGCCCGGCATCGGTTGATCGGAACCAGGCACCTGCGGCGCGCCCGGAGGGCCAACCTGAGCTCCCGGAGGAGCCTGGTAGGCGGCCATCTGGTACGGCGACGCACCTTGACCTTGACCGGGATACGGACCTGCCTGGCCTTGCACCCTCAGTTGGTTGCTTACCGCCTGCACGCCTGGAATGGCTCCCGCGACCTGGGCAGCACCGGCACGTTGTTCAGGCGTGCCGACCATACCTTGCAGAACGCAGCGACCGTTCTGGAACATGATTTCAATGTCGTATCCACTCAGACCAGCCTCTTGCAGTGCATGGCC
>CAYWOV010000075.1:0-8789 GCA_964459965.1 uncultured Planctomycetaceae bacterium
AGGATGAACAGAACCAGGAACACGAGGAATAGGACTTTGGCGATCCACATCGCCGTCCCTTCCAAACCGTAGAAGCCGAGTGCTCCGGCGACTAACGCAATCAGCAGAAAGACGAGCGTCCATCGCAACATGCTGTTGGCTCCCACTGCGGTGCGTATTGTTCCGTTGCGGGCCGAGCGAGAACCGCGGGCCGCTTTGGCTGTGTTTATTGTACGCGAATTTCGGAAACCAGGGGCGGTGAAACTGGGCGGGAAGTGGGCTGCGGGAAAAATGGGGCGGATGCGGTGCTGATCGTCGCGAGGGGGTCGACTTTTTTGGGGTAGGCGCTCCTTTTTTAGTACCCCAAAAAAGCCAAATAATTGTACAAATACTGTCCAGATTGCCTCGCGGATGTGGGTCGGTCGCGTCGCCTGGCTCGGCGATCGGTTGGCGCGGGTCGGCTCGAAGGTCGCCCGCCGGGACTCGGCTTGACCGGTTTTGGGGTGGGGCGTATTCTCCGCCAGCCTGATCCCCTCTCTCTCCTGTCCACCGTTCACCCTTCAGCGTTCTCAAGCCTCGATTTCTCAGCGAACTCGTTCAACACGGCTGCGGTTTGTGCTTGCGCCTGCGCGGCGAGAGTGTGTCCGTCTGCCGTTTTGCGGGCAAACGCAGAAATAAATCAGTGCAAGTTTCGATTTCGTGTGCAAAGGAGTTGCCATGAAGCGTCACGCCGGCCTGACTTGGATGGCGATCGTCTCGTTGGCCTTGTGTTTCGGGATCTCGGCCACGGTGCACGCGGGGCTCTGGGGATCGAAAAAATCGAAAGCGTCCAAGGACGACGATGACAGCGATCTCGATCAGTACGACACCAAAGACAAGGTGCCGTTGATCGGCCAATTCACGCAGGTCGTCGGGCAGAACGTGATCAAACTCGAAGGAGCCGGCCTGGTTGTGGGGCTGGACGGCACGGGCGAAGATCCGCCGCCGTCGCTGGTGCGGCAGATGGTTTTGGACGACATGAAACGCCGCGGCGTGGCGAATCCCAGCAAGATGCTGAAATCGCCGAACGTCGCCGTGGTGATTGTCACGGCTTATTTGCCGCCTTTAGTTCGCGAAAAAGACACCTTCGACGTCGAAGTCAGTTTGCCCGCCGGCAGCAAAGTAAAGAGCCTCAACGGCGGGTTTCTGATGGAGACGTATTTGGCCGAGCACGTGATTGTGCCGGGCCAGGCCGATCACAAGGGAAAAGAATTGGCGACGGCCAAAGGGCCGATTTTGGTTTCGTCGGCCCACGATAACACGGGGGCGCTGGCCGGCGTGCTGAAACGCGGGCGGATTGTGGCCGGTGGAAAATCGAAAATCGACCGCGACCTGGCTCTCTACCTGCGGAACGACTTCCGCAGCGAGCGTAATGCGGTCCGCATTGCCAACGCCATCGGGCGGCGGTTTTTCGAGTATGACAAGCACGGCCAACAAGTCGCGCTGGCCGAGGCCAAGACCGATCAGCAGGTGAAGCTCAAGGTGCTCTCCAAGTACCGCGACAATTATCCGCGGTATCTCGACGTGATTCGAAAAATTGCCTTCCGCGAGAGCGACGTCGGCCGTCAGGTCCGCATGAAGCGGTTGAAATGGGAGCTGTTGGACCCGGAGACGACCGCCGTGGCTGCGCTCGAACTCGAGGCCATCGGCGATCCGGCCATTCCCGTTTTGAAGTTGGCGCTTCCCAACAAGGATCCGGAAGTCCGCTACAACGCGGCTGTCGCCTTGGCTTACTTGGCGGATGCTTCGGGATTGGACGTGCTGTCGGAAGCGGCCCGCAATCAGTACGCGTTCCGAATTTTCGCGTTGGCGGCGATGGCCAGCTTTGAAGATCCCGAAGTTTACACCAAGCTGCGGGATTTGCTGGACGTCGACAGTGCCGAGACGCGTTACGGGGCCTTTCGCGCTTTGACGACGCTCAACGCGAACGATCCGTTCGTCCGCGGAAAAAACATCAACGATCAGTTCAAGCTGCACGTCTTGTCGACCTCCGGGCCGCCGCTCGTGCATTTGACGAACTGCAAAAAGACCGAGGTCGTGCTGTTTGGGGCGGATCAAACCATCCGCACGCCCCTCTTCGCGCGGGCCGGCACGTGCATTCTGGTCACGGCGCCTGCTGGCAGCAGCCAGGTTCGCGTGTGCCGATTTGCCATCGGGCAGGAAGATCAGCGGAAGATCGTCACTACGCGTCTCGAGGACGTCGTTCTGGCACTCACGGATCTCGGAGCGTCGTTTCCCGACGTAGCCCAGTTTCTGACCGAAGCCAACTCCCAACACAATCTGGCGGGAAAACTGGAAATCGACGCCCTGCCGCGGGCCGGCCGATATTTCGATCGCAGTCAGATTCCCCTGGCCGACGCCGACAAAGGCAAAGGCCGGAAAAAACGCGTCGGCAGCGACACGACGGCTCCGAATCTGTTTGCGATCGAGACCGACAAAGCCAAGCAAAATGACGACGACCCCAGCACCGATTTGGCGGATAAGCCCGCACGTAAGAAGGGTCGCCGCAGCAAGTCGAGCGATGACGGTGACGCCTTTACCGTCAGCACGAAGAAGGTCAAAAACGCGGACGCCACAGACACCGACACGCCTTCTGGCGACGGCACGACAGAGGACTCGACGGCATCCAATCCGGCGGACGCGACTTCCACCTCGACCGACAAAACGGCGACCGGCAAGAAGCCGGCCGGCAAATCCGCCGACGGCAAAGTTGTCCAAGCATCGGCGACCGAACCAATCGACGATTCAGACACGCCGGCGCCGGCACCGCCGCCAAGCCGCTTCAGCTTCTGGCGGTTCTTCGGCCTCGGCAGCGACGGCGTTAGCGGAAATAAAGAACCGTAGATGAGGGAGGAGGGGATAGGGCAGAGGGCAGAGGGGTAAGTCAGGTCACTCCCCGCGAAGCGCGGCTCGGTGCCCAAGGATCGCTTACCCCGCGTCGCTCGTCACCCTTCCGTCCACCCTCTTCCCCCTTCCTTCTTCCCCCTCCCCTCACCCCATGCTCAAGTCTCTCGAAATCTTCGGTTTCAAGAGCTTCGCGGATCGGATTCGCTTCGATTTCGCGGCGGGCATTACGGGCGTCGTCGGGCCGAACGGCAGCGGCAAGAGCAACGTTGTCGACTCGATTAAGTGGATTCTGGGGGACCAAAGCGCCAAGAGCCTCCGCGGCAAGGAGATGACCGACGTCATCTTCAACGGGGCGTCGAACCGTAAGCCTAGTGCGTTCGCCGAAGCCACGCTGACCTTCGACAATTCGAGCGGCTTTCTGCCGATTGCGGCCAAAGAAGTTCAGATTGGCCGCCGGCTCTACCGCAGCGGCGACGCCGAGTACCTCATCAACCGCACGACGGCTCGCCTGAAAGACGTCCGCGATTTGTTGATGGGAACGGGGGCCGGGTCGGCCAACTATTGCATTATCGAGCAAGGTCGCGTCGACCAGATTCTGCAGGCCAACGTGTCGGCCCGGCGGAATGTTTTCGAAGAAGCGGCCGGCATCAGCCGCTACAAGTCGCGCAAAATCGACGCCGAACGCAAGCTCGAGCGGGTTGATCAAAACGTCTCGCGATTGACCGACATCGTCGACGAGGTCGAAGCCCAGCTCAACACAATCCGCAGCCAGGCCGTGAAGGCGGCCAAATTTCGCCAGGTCTCGGAACAACTCCGCGAATCGTGGTTGGGATTGAGTGCCGACCAGTACCGCGAACAAACGGCCGCGCTGGTCGCGGCCGAGCAGGAGTTTGCCGCCGAGCAGGCGCAGCTCGACGGGTTCAACGCGCGGCTAGCCGAAATTGAGACGGCGCTTGCGGGCGTCGATTCGGGCATTTCGGAAGTCGACAATCGCCTGCGCGAAGTCGAGCGGCAAAGGGCCACGCACCGCGAAGAGGCGGCCGGCCAACAGGCGACGTCGCGGCACCAGGCGACCCGCATCCGCGAAATGGACGCGGATCTCGTCCGTCTCCGCCGTCAACGGACAATGATTCAAACCCGACAGCGCGAGGCCGAACGCAGTCGGACCGCCGTTTTCGAGCAGGCTTGGAGCTTGGATATCGAACTGGCCGCGCGCAAGACGGCGCTCGCGGCTCAAGAGGAACAGTGCAACTCGCTCAACGCCGAGGTCGACGCGTGCCGGCAGCAACTCGAAGCGCAGCGCCGGCTGCAGCTCGACAAAATCCGCCAGGTCACCGACGCCGCGCATCGCCTGTCCGTGCTGCGTTCGCAAACCGAGCAGCATGAAAATTCACTGCGGGTGAACGAAGACCGAAAGCGGGCCGTCGATCAGGAATTGCCGCGTGCGCACGAAAAATGTGCCGTCCAGCGAGAACGACTGCGGACGGCCGCCGAGCATGTTTCGCGCGTTGACGAGGCACTCAACAAGATTCAAGAGGATCGTCTGCGGATGGCCGGCGTGCAGGACCAGTTCCACAAGAGCCTGGCCGAACGCCGCGAGCAACGCAGCGCGGGCCGCGCCCGCAAGAGCGTCTTGGAGGACCTCGAAAGCCGCCAGGAAGGCCTCGGCATCGGCGTGAAGGAGATTCTGAGCCGAGCGCGGACCGCCGGCACGTCTCCGTGGAACCAGGTGCTGGGAAGCGTCAGCGAACTGCTCGACGTCGATCTGGAACAAGCGGCGCTCGCCGAAATTGCACTCGGACGGCGTGCTCAGGCGATCGTCATCGATGACCTGCAGGCACTGGTGGACTATTTGAGTCGCGCGACGGTGCCGATTGCCGGGCGGGTGGGATTTGTCGTTCGCCGCGGTGCCGCCCGTTCGAAAAAGAAAAATGCGAAGGCCGGAGCGGTCAGCCGGTTTCTCGAAAGCCTGGAACTCGATCCGGCGACGGTGCCCGACTTGCAGGCGCATCCCGGCGTGCAGTGCCGGGCCGATTCGATGCTCCGCTCGTCCGATCAGGCGCCGGCTTTGGCCGAGCAGTTGCTGTGCGACACGTGGGTGGTCGACACGCTCGACACGGCCTTCGACCTGGCGGCCGACGCGGGTCGCGGCTGTCGCTTCGTCACGTTGCAAGGCGAGTTGGTGGACTCCGACGGCACGTTGACGGTCGGTGCTCTCCGCGGCGAAACAACGCCCGTCTCACAGAAAAGCGAACTGCGGCGACTGAAAAACGACTTGGTTCGGCTCGACCATCAAATCCGCGACGACGAACTACGACTCGAGGAAATTCTGGCCGCCCTTGTCGAGACGGACGGGGAACTCGAATCGGCCAAAGCCCGGCTGCAGCAAGCGACCGAGCATCACGCCCAGTGCAAAGCCGATTCGGCGGAGAGCCAGCGCGAGTTGGACCGGCTCACGGCTCAGTCGCAGGCGGTTGAACTCGAAAGCGAGGAGCGGGGACGGCAGCTGCAACTCGCCCGCATACAACTCGAACAAGCGCAGCTCGAATTCGCCGCGCTCGAAGGTCAAACGCAATCCGCCAAGGAGCGAGAGTCGGCGATCGAGTCGAATCTAGCCGCCAGTGACGAGCGTCGCGTCGCCGTCGAGCGTTTGCGAAATGCCGAGCAGCTCGAAGTGGCCAAGCAAGAAGAGCGGCTGCAGTCCCTCCGCAACTCACACGAACGGCACATCGACGACGAGCGACAGTCCGCCCAGCAGGCCGAAGAGGCCGAGCGGCGCTTGCAGCAGGTCGTCGCCGACCGCCGGCGGATCACGATTCACATCCTCAACACCAACGCCCGTCTGTCCGAGTCGCTGTTGGAAGCCGAGGCCGTCGACCGGCAGGCGGCACAAATCGGCGGCGAGAAGGACGCCCTGCGCGGGCGGCGCGGCGAGCTGTTGAAGGAAGAGACAGCCCGGCGCGAAGAACGACGCCGCGCGAGCGATCACGTGCACGCGCTCGATCTCAAGGCCCGCGAGCTGCGGCAACAAATGGAATCCCTCGCCCAGCGGATCGAAGAGGAATATCAGGTCCGCCTGACCGAGATCGTGGCCAGCGGTGCGTCGGCGTACGAACTCTATTTGCAAGAGTTGCGCGGTCCAGAAGGCGCGAGTGAAAAGACATCGCCGGCGCCCGAGCCGTCATTCGAGGTCGTCCGCGACGAGCTGGAGTCGCGCGTCGCCCGGCTGCGGCGGCAGCTCAAACTCATGGGCAGCGTGAACACGGAAAGCCTGCGCGACCTCGAGGAACTCGAACGCCGCTTCACCCAGCTCAGCGAGCAATTGGCCGACCTGGTCGAAGCCAAACGGACCCTCGAAGAAATCCTGCGGCGGATCAGCGACGAGAGCAAGCGGCTCTTCACGGAAACGTTCCAATTGATTCGCGGCCACTTCAAAGAGCTATTCCGCAAGTTCTTCGGCGGCGGCGAGGGCGACATCGTGCTCGAAAATGCCGACGACGTCCTCGAGTGCGGCATCGACATCGTGGCCCGCCCGCCCGGCAAAGAGCTGCGGAGCATTTCGCTGTTGAGCGGCGGTGAAAGAACGTTGACCGCGATCGCCCTCTTGCTGGCGATTTTCAAGAGCCGCCCGAGCCCGTTCTGCATCCTCGACGAAGTCGACGCGGCCCTCGACGAAGCGAACGTCGACCGCTTCGCCGCCGTCGTGCGGGAGTTCAAGGAGCGGACGCAATTCGTGATGATCACCCACAGCAAACGGTCAATGGCCTCGGCCGACGTGCTCTACGGCGTGACCATGGAAGAGTCCGGCGTGTCGAAGCGTCTCTCCGTCCGCTTTGAGGACGTGGCCGACGACGGCGAGATCCGGGCGGGTCGCAACGCGGCATAAAGGGTGAAGCAGATAAGCCGCACGCTTGTATTGCCGTTAGTCATCCTTCATCCTTCCGCCTTCATCCTTCCACCCCCCCTTCTTTCCGGCCTCCGGCTGCTGCCTATAATTCAGCATGCGCTGCCGCTTTCGCGGCATGTCGCGTCCGGCAGTTAATGCCGTGCGCTTCTTCATGTTCCGCGTTTGCCGCGGACGCTTTGGTCCCGATCTGAGGATGGAAACGGGAAGGAGCATTTCGCGCGCGAAACGCATTCTTCGAGTTGAAGGAGTTACAGCGAAGAAATGCCTGCCGGTCGCAGGGTTCCGAACGGCGGTATCGATCGTCGTAGACGAAGGGTTGTCATGCATTTCGGACAACGGGCGTTTCAGGCACCGTCGTCAAAGAACCTAAAGTCCTCATGCGGGGACGGTCGAAACAATACGTCAGACGTTTTGAACCTGCACGTCGCACGTTGGCAACGTGACGGCCGCAAGATGCGACCGACGAGCAGAGGAAAGACGTCTCGCAAGGGGGGAAGGACATCTCGGATTTCACCTGCCGCTTGAGCCGGACGCTCGTGCGATTGGCCTCCGGTCCAGCCCCTCCTCGACGGCGCTGCTTTTTGCGCGGCGGCTGCTCGAGATCCGATTGATTGACCACAGTATTGCCCCAGCCTGAAGAGGCACGCGCCAGTTCGGGTACGGCCCCGTGGTGGACCGTGCGCGGATCGGCGCAGACCCCGACCCAAGACCGCGGTGGTTCTTGTATGTCACGGACCGAGTGGCTAGGAGAGCCGGCCATCGTGCTAGGGGTGAAGATCCCGAGGGCCCGACGAACCCTCTGAATAGGCCTAGAGAATCTGATTGGAGAGCCCGCAATGAGGACGATCTTCACTACTGGACAAGTAGCAAAGATCTGCAAGGTGGCACCCCGCACCGTGAGTAAGTGGTTTGATTCAGGCCGGCTTCGCGGCTATCGAATCCCCGGTTCGCAAGACCGCCGGATTCCCCGCGAGCACCTGATCCGCTTCCTCAAGGAGCACGGAATGCCTCTGGGCGAGTTGGAAGACGAGGCGATGGGCAAAATTTTGCTCGTCGGCGCCGACCAAACCGTCCGCAGCAGCTTAAACGAAATGATGGGTTCGGACGACTTCAAGATCGAATCGGCCGTGAGCGGATTCGAGGCCGGCATTCAAGCCGAGTCTCTGCATCCGGATTGCGTGGTCATCGACTTCGCAATGGGCCGCAACGAATCCTTGATGATCGCCCAAAACCTTCGCAAGAATTCCGAGTACACCGAGACGGTGCTCATCGGCCTTCTGAACGACGACGACAACGCGAGCGGATTCGATCGCACCCTTTTCAGCGAGACATTCCGCAAACCGTTCGACGCGGCGTTGCTTGCCGAACGGATTCGGACGCTGGTCGGACGCAAAAAGCAGCTCGGCTGAGAGCCCCCAAGCCCTCCTTCGAGATGCCAGGGATTCGGCTGTCGGGTCGCAGGGATGGACCCGCAGCAGAACACCCGCCACGCCCCCCCTGCCCGCCGAATTGAGCCCACTGGATACGAAAATAGCGATGCCGGCTCGAGACGAACGCGTCCGAGCCGGCTTTCGTTTTTTGGCACGCGGCACCGGCCAAACATCACTCTCGGCTGGCATGTATTTGGGGATGGAAGTGCCACTGCTGAGACGCTTCGGCTCAGCAGTGTTCTTCTCGATAGCACAACCGTCTCGCGATCGCAGGAGCACTGCTGAGCCGAAGCGTCTCAGCAGTGGCACTTCCGGGAGATCGAGTCTGCGTCGAACCGCGCCGGTTACACCTGACCCAGCTCGCGTTTAAGGGCTGCGAGTTCCGATTCGATCTCGTGGGCTCGCGGGTCGTCCTCGAGGGCCGAGCCCTTGCGTGACGCGGCAACCTGGGCTTTTGGACTGGCTTCCAGCTCAGTTTGACGGCGGCGCGCTTCCGAGAGGCGGGCTTCGAGGGCCCGCAATGTCGTTGTCAGGTGCTCGCGGGTTGCGCGGGCCGCTTTCAGTTGTTGCTGCAAGCCGGCCGCGAC